>NZ_CANPVT010000032.1 GCF_947581735.1 Candidatus Palauibacter soopunensis | reverse complement strand
TGTCGCGCCGGCTGAACCCGGAGGGAGAGGTGCGGATCGCCGTGAACTCGCTGTGTCCGGGGGCGGTCGACTCCGACCTGATGCGGGAAGCGCCGTGGTTTCTCAAGCCGCTGCTTCACCCGGCGAAACGCCTGCTGTTCGCGGCGCCCCACAAGGCGGTGGCGCCCGTGACCTATGCGTGCTGCGCCGAGGACATGGGTCGGCGCAGCGGGGTCTATCTGCACCTGATGCGGGAGAAGGAGATGTCCGCGCCGGCCGTGGACGCCTCCGCCGGAGCGCGACTGTGGCGGGAAAGCGAGGCGCTGCTGGCGCGACACCGGCGAGCCGGCGAAGAGGGTGGGCGCGGGTTCGCGGCGGGTGAGTCAGAGTGAAGTCACAGCGGAAGGGCGGCGCCTTGTTCAAGGGGCATGTGCGTTCGGAAACCGTGGAAATCGACGCGCCGATCGGACGGGCGTGGGACATCCTCACGGACTTCGAGCGCTACGTCGAATGGAATCCGTTCACGCCCTCGGTCGCCACGGACTTCGAGATCGGCTCGCCGGTCGAGCTGTCCGTCCGGATGGGACCCTGGAGTCTGAAGCAGGTCGAACGGATCGAGGCCGTCGAGCCGCCGCACCTCATCGCGTGGAGCACGACGATGGGCCACCGCCTCCTGATCTCGGCCCTGAGGGAGCAGCGGCTGGAAGCCGTGGGAGAGGGGCGGTGCCGCTACCGGACGTCGGATGATTTCTCCGGCCTCCTCATCCCGCTCGTGATGCTGCTCTTCGGCGGGTTCGTGCGCCGCGGGTTCAACGACGTGGCGCGAGGGCTGAAAGCGCGCGCCGAGGCCGGTTCGGCGGAGTGACGAAGTCCGCCCCGGGAACCTGACGCTAGTGTTCGATGCCGTACTTCCGGATCTTGCGGTAGATCGTGCGTTCGCCGATGCCGAGCGCCTCCGCGGCCCTGCGGCGGTTGCCTCCGGCCTGGCGGAGCACGGCGATGATCGCCGCGCGCTCGATCTCCTCCATCGTCATCCCGGGCCGGATCGCGATCACGTCCGCGTCCTCCGGCTCGGGACCGTCCCCGGTCGGTGAGACGACTTCGGCGCCGGTCGCATCGATCGCCTCGACCGCGTCGGTGATGTCGATCTCGATCGCGTCCCCGATGTCTTCTCCCGCCACGCTCCGGGCGGGGACCGGAGGGAGTTGGCGGGCTCCCGACCTGTAGGCCTCGAACACACGCTTGAGATCATCGATGTCCACCTTGAGGTCGACGAGAGTGCGGAAGACGAACGCGAGTTGCGGTGAGCTCGGGATGGATCCCGGGCCCGCGTCGACCGGAGGCGCGATGCGTGTGGGAGACGGCACGAGGCTCACGCCGCCGGACCGGATCTCGGGCGGGATGTCCTCCGGACGGATGACGGAGCCGGGCGCGAGCACAACCATGGACTCGATCAGGTTGCGGAGTTCCCGGACGTTCCCGGGCCAGTCGTAGTCGAGGAGGATCTGGAGCGCCTCGGGTGCGAGTCCGCGGAACTCCCGGTCGTGCTGGCGGCTGAACTCCGAGATGAAGCGGCGGATGAGGACGGGGATGTCGCGGCGGCGCTCCCGGAGCGGGGAGACGTGGACGTTGAGGACGTTCAGGCGGTAGTAGAGGTCGCGGCGGAACTCCCCTGTCTCGACCGCCTGCCTGAGGTTGCGGTTGGTGGCGGCGACGACGCGCACGCTGACCTGGATCTCGTGATCTCCGCCCACCCTCATGAAGCGGCGGCTCTCGAGAACCCTCAGCAGCCGCGTCTGAGTGGGGAGTGGCATCTCCGCGATCTCGTCGAGGAGGAGCGTGCCCCCATCGGCGAGTTCGAACATCCCCCGCCGCAGCGACGTCGCTCCGGTGAAGGCGCCCTTCTCGTGCCCGAACAGTTCGGATTCGAGCAGCGACTCGGGGAGGGCGGCGCAGTTCACCGCGATGAAGGCCTTGGCGCGCCTCGGGGACAGGCGGTGAAAGGCGCGCGCCACGAGTTCCTTTCCGGTCCCGCTCTCGCCCGTGAGGAGGACGGTGCTCATCACGGGGGCGATCATGTGTACCCGCTCGAGGATCTCTCGCACGGCCTCGGTGCGCCCGATGATCCCCGTCTTCCGCTGGAGGTCGTAGCGGTCGAGGTGAGTCTGCAGGACGACCCTCATCTCGTCGGGATCGACGGGAAGCGACAGCGCCTCGTCGAGATCGAAGGACCGTGCGAGCTGCCGGCGTGCGTCCGGGTGGGTCTCCTCCGTGAGTCCGAGCACGGGAGGGCGCGGAATCTCCGCTTCGAACAGGCCGCGCATGGCTGCGGCGCGCGATTCGTCGGGAGGACCCGTGAGGACGAGGGCGACCTCGGCCGCACCGCCGAGCCGTCCCTCGAGTTCGCGCACGGATTCGACGAACTCCACCTCGTGCCCGTCCGCCTGCACGGCCTGGCGGACGGCGATGGCGGCCTCCACGGCGCGTCCGTCGACGAAGACGCGCGCCATCAGCCGCCCGGAGACACGTGCACGGTATCGCCGCGCAGCAGATCGACCGCGTGGTCGATCACGGGCTCGAGCGCGGCGAGGCCGTCGGAGACGCCGCCCGGGCTCCCGGGCAGATTGATCACGAGGGTCTCGCCGCGGATTCCCGCCAGTCCGCGGCCCAGCGCGGCGTACGGCGTGGACTCGGCGCCGGCGCGGCGCAGCATCTCTGCGATCCCCGGCGCTTCGCGCTCGATGACGGTGCGCGTCGCCTCGGGCGTCACGTCGCGCACCGCGAGCCCGGTCCCGCCCGTCGTGAGAACGACGTCGACCCCCCGTACGTCGCACCAGTGCAGGAGGCGGGCGGCGATGGCGGCGCTCTCGTCGGGCACGACATCGGCGCCGGACAGCGAGTAGGCACGCCCCCGAATCCACGTCCTGATGAGGTCCCCGGAACCATCTTCCCGCTCTCCGGCGTGTACGCCGTCGGAGATCGTCATGACCGCGATCCGCGGCGCGATCCGGTGCAGCGAGCCACGCGGGTAGAAGGGCGGACGCACGACCTCGGCCGCGATCGCCTTCCCCCGGATCATGACTTCGACCGCGTCCCCGAACCCGGCGGCGGCCGGCAGATAGACCGTCGCGATTCCGTGCCCCATGGAAGGACTCACGGTGCCGCTGCGGACTACGCCGACGGCCTCCCCCTCGAATCGAACGTCGTAGCCCGGCCGCGGGAAGCCCCGCTCGAGCAGCCTCAGGAAGCGCAGCTTTCGCGTGAGGCCGGCGGCGCGCTGCGCGGCGAGGGCTTCCGCGCCCACGAAGTCGCCTTTGGCGTGCTTCACGAGCCATCCGAGTCCGGCCTCGAGCGCGGTCGTCTCGTCGTCCACGTCGTTGCCGTAGAGCGCGTAGCCCATCTCGAGCCGGAGCGAGTCGCGGGCTCCGAGACCCGTGGGAACGGCGCCGGCCGCGACGAGCGCCCGCCACGTCGGCACCGCGCTCGCATTCGGCATGTAGAGTTCGAAACCGATCTCCCCCGTGTACCCGGTCCGACTGATGACGCACGGCGCGCCCGCCACGTTCCCGTGCACGAACCGGTAGTAGTCGATCTCCGCCAGCGGCTGGTCGGTCAGCGGCGCGAGCGTCATCTCCGCCAGCGGCCCCTGGAGGGCGAGGAGAGCGATCTCATCGCTCTCGTCCGTCATTTCCACGTCGAAGCCGCCAGCGAGGCCGCTGAGATGCGCCCAGTCCTTGGCCATGTTGGCCGCGTTCACGACGAGCCGATAATCCGCCTCGCCCATGCAGTAGACGATGAGGTCGTCGATGACGCCGCCGGTCTCGTGGCACATTGCGCTGTACTGGGCATCTCCCGGCTCCAGGCGCGAGGGGTCGTTCGTCGTCGCGTAGGCTACGAACGCCTGCGCGCCCTCACCGCGCACGCGGAACTCTCCCATGTGGGAGACATCGAACAGGCCCGCCTTCTCGCGCACGGCATGGTGTTCGGCCCTGATGCCGGTCGGATACTGCACGGGCATCGCGTACCCGGCGAAGGGGACGATCTTGCCGCCCAGCCGGACGTGTTCTTCGAACAGCGGGGTCTCTTTCAGGTCCTTCACGATGCCGCTCCCATGAGCATGGCGAGGATCGCCTTCTGCGAGTGGAGCCGGTTCTCCGCCTCGTCCCACACGCGCGACGCCGGCCCGTCGATGACGTCGGCGGCGACTTCCTCGCCGCGGTGCGCGGGCAGGCAGTGGAGGAAGATCGCATCGTCGGCGGCGCGGGCCATGATCTCCGCGCCCACATGGTATCCCTCGAAGGCCCGCGCGCGTTCCGCCGCTTCTTCCTCCTGTCCCATCGAGGCCCAGACGTCCGTCGTAACGACGTGTGCGCCCTCGGCCGCCTCCGCGGGCGCCCGGAACAGGTCGATCTGCGTCGCACGCCCCGCGGCGGCGAGGATCGCGGGGTCCGGATCGTAGCCTTCCGGGCAGGCGAGACGGAGCCGGAAGCCGAGTTTCGCCGCGGCGTTCAACCACGAGTTCGCGACGTTGTTGCCGTCGCCGATCCAGGCGACGGTCCGTCCCGAGAGGTCGGGGCCGAACTCGGCGCGTGCGGTCTGCAGATCCGCCATGATCTGGCAGGGGTGCAGCAGATCCGTGAGTCCGTTGATGACGGGGATCGAACCGTGTTCGGCCAGCGCCTCGACGTCGGACTGCGCGAAGGTACGGATCATGATCCCGTGTACGTAGCGCGACAGGACCCGGGCCGTATCGGCGAGCGGCTCCCCGCGCCCGATCTGGATATCGCGCGCGGACAGGAAGAGCGCCTGCCCGCCCAGTTGGTGCGTCCCCACCTGGAAGGAAACCCGGGTGCGGGTCGAACTCTTGGTGAAGATCAGGGCGAGCGTCTTCCCGGCGAGGGGACGGCCCGCCTGGTCCGGGTCGGCCTTGAGGCGGTCCGCGAGATCGAGGGCCTCGCGCAGCCGCTCGGGCGACCAGTCGGCGATCGAGAGAAAGTGTCGGGTCCGGTCCATGGCTTCGTGAGTCCTCGGGCTTCCGTTCAGAGGATATACCGTCTCAGGTCTTCGTCGTCCGCGATGCGGGACAGACGGTCCCGCACGAAGTCCGCGTCGATGGCGATCGTGTCGTTGGCACGCGCCTCCGGCAGATCGAAGAGGATCTTCTCCAGGAGCGTACTGAGCACGGTATGGAGGCGCCGGGCGCCGATGTTCTCCGTCCTTTCGTTCACCTGGCTCGCGATGCAGGCGATCTCGCGGACCGCGCTCTCCTCGAACTCGAGCCGGGCGGACTCGGTCTCCACGAGTGCCTGGTACTGTGCAAGGAGGGCGTAGCGAGGCTCCTGGAGGATGCGGGTGAACGCCTCCGCATCCAGGCTCTCGAGTTCCACACGGATCGGGAACCGGCCCTGGAGTTCGGGGATGAGATCCGAGGGCTTCGCGATGTGGAAGGCCCCGGCGGCGATGAACAGGATGTGGTCCGTGCGCACCATCCCGTGCCGCGTCTGGACCGTGGACCCCTCGACGATGGGCAGGAGGTCGCGCTGCACACCCTCGCGGGACACGTCGGGTCCCGTGCCGCCGTGCTTCCCGGCGACCTTGTCGATCTCGTCGAGGAAGACGATCCCCATGCTCTCGGTCCGGCGAAGCGCCTGCTCCGTGACCTCCTCCATGTCCACCAGGTTCGCGAGTTCCTCGGAGCGGAGGATCCGGCGGGCGTCCGCTACCGTGACCCGGCGGCGGCGCGTCTTCTTCGGCAGAACGCCCTTGAGGACTTCCCCGACGTTGAAGTCCAGGCTTTCCATGCCGCCCCCCACATCCAGCATCGGGATCGCGCTCTCGCTGACCTCGACTTCGACCTCCCGCTCATCGAGCATGCCGTCGCGCAGGAGGCCGCGGAGCTTCTCTCGCGTGCGGTGCTTGCGCTGTTCGGAAGGCTCGTCGGAGCGGGTCTCGGATGCCTGTCCCGCGAGCGACACGACGAACTGTCGCTGCGCGCCCCCGCCGGGACCGGCCGCGGACTCACCCTCCGCCACGGGAGGGAGAAGAAGGTCGAGGAGGCGCTCCTCGACCCTCCGGTCGGCGATCTCCCCGTGCCGGGCCTCCTGCTCCTCGCGAACGAGCTTGATCGCGATCTCGACGAGATCCCGGATCATCGACTCCACATCGCGGCCGACGTAGCCCACTTCGGTGAACTTCGAAGCCTCGACCTTGATGAACGGGGCCCCGGCGAGCCGGGAGAGGCGGCGGGCGATCTCGGTTTTCCCCACGCCGGTCGGGCCGATGAGGATGATGTTGTTGGGGAGGATTTCCTCGCGCATCCCTTCGTCGACGTTCTGTCGGCGCCAGCGGTTGCGGAGCGCGATCGCGACGGCCTTTTTCGCCTCGTCCTGTCCGATGATGTACTGGTCGAGTTCCTCGACGATCTGCCGCGGGGTGAGCGCCGCCGCGATGCCGGGGTCGCCGGGATCCGGGGCGGGGCTGATATCGATCGTCATGGCTCGTTCCCGTTGGCTTCGTCGCCCGAGAGCTCGAGTACCGTGATCTCCCGGTTCGTGTATACGCAGATCTCCGCTGCGATCTCGAGGGCCTGCCGGGCCACTTCCGCGGCCGGCAACTCCGTCCGGCGAGCGAGGGCCCGCGCGGCGGCGAGCGCGTGCGGCCCGCCGGAACCGAGCGCGAGAATGCCGTCGTCCGGTTCGATGACCTCTCCCGTGCCGGCGATGAGCAGGCTCGTCTCCCGGTCGGCGACGGCGAGCAGCGCCTCGAGCCGCCGAAGATAGCGGTCGCTCCGCCACTCCTTCGCGAGTTCGACCGCCGCGCGGGTGAGGTGGCGAGGGTAGCGTTCGAGTTGCGCTTCGAACTTCTCGAACAAGGTGAGGGCATCGGCGACGCCGCCGGCGAAGCCCGCCAGGATCCGGCCATCGCGCATGGTGCGGAGCTTGCTCGCCTTCGCCTTGACGACGGTTTCTCCCATGGTCACCTGGCCGTCCCCCGCCATGGCGACCTCCCCTCCGACCCGAACGCAGAGGATCGTCGTGGCTCGTATCATGCTCTCACTCTCCTCCGCGTGGGTGGGCCCGGGAGTGTACGCGCTTGAGGCGGTCGACGGACGTGTGCGTGTAGATCCGGGTGGTGCTCAGGCTCGCGTGTCCCAGCATCTCCTTCACCGAGACGAGGTCCGCCCCCCGGTCGAGAAGGTGGGTCGCGAAGGAGTGGCGCAGCGAATGTGCGGTCAGCCGGTCGCCGTCCGCGACCCGCGCGAGTTGGGCCGTCACGTCGCGTTGGATCTGCCGCCGCGAGAGGCGGGTGCCGCGAACGGAGAGGAACGCGGCGCGGGAGGCGCTTTCCCCCCGTTTCCCGAAGTAGGCGCCGAGCGCTTCCGATGCGCGCCGGCCGAGAGGGACCACACGCTCCTTCCCGCCCTTGCCGAGAGCGCGGACCTGCCCGGTGTGGCGGTCCACCGCGGTCACGTCGAGGCCGTGTACCTCCGCCAGCCGCAGTCCGCACGAATAAAGCAACTCGAGGACCGCCCAGCGCCGAAGCGCCACCGCGGATCCGTCCCGCCGCGCCGCCGCGCCGGCGGTGTCGAGCAGCTCGCGGGCGTCCTCTTCGCTCAGGAAGGCCGGCAGCGTCCGGTCCCGGCGGGGGGTGCGGACGAGTCGTGCCGGGCTGGCCTCCACCCGGTCCGTGCGCTGGAGGAAGGCGAAGAAGGCGCGCACGGCGGCGAGCTTGCGGGCGATGGAGGAACGTTTCAGCCCGCGCAGCTCGAGGTCTCCCATGAACGAACGGATGGACACCCGATGGACGTCCGCCCAGCCCCAGTCGTGCGTCCCCTCGTACGCGCTCACGAAGGCCTCGAACTGGCCGAGGTCGCGACGGTATGCGGACACGGTGCCGGGGGACAGTCGGCGCTCGGCACGGGCGTAGCGAAGGAAGTCGTCGACCCATGCGCGCCGGGCTCGCGCTCGCGCACCGGCGGGCGCCGACGTCGGGGTCATTTTCTCGACGACTTCTTGCGGGGGCCGCCGCGCCGCCCCCCCGCCTTTCTGGTCGCTTCGCGCTCCTTCCGCTTCCTCAGCAGATCCAGCGCCACGTCCAGCGTGACCTCATCGGGCTCGGTCCCTTTGGGCAGCGAAGCGTTCGTCTTGCCGTGTTTCACATAGGGACCGTAGCGACCCTTGAAGATGGCGATCGACTCACCGTCATCCGGGTGCGCGCCGACTTCCCGCAGCGGTGTGGCGCTCGCCCGGCGGCCCCGCGTCTTGGGCGCGGAGAGCAGTTCCATGGCGCGCTCAAACGTCATCTCGAGCGGATCGTCGTTCTCCGTCAGTGAACGGTAGTCCGACTGGTGGACGACGTACGGGCCGTAGCGCCCGATCCCCACCTTCACCGGGTCCCCGCTTTCCGGGTGCGAACCTAGCGGGGCCGGCATGGCGAGCAGTTTGAGCGCCGTCGCCAGCGATACGTCCTCGGGCCGAACGTTCTTCGGGAGGGAGGCGCGTTTCGGCTTCTTCCCGTCCTCCCTCTGGCCGCGCTGCACGTAGGGGCCGAAGCGCCCCTCCATGAGGTAGATGGTCTCTCCGGAATCGGGGTCCTCCCCGAGACGATCCGGACCCTCCGCCCGCTTCCGGAGGAGATCGATCGCCTGTTCCTCGCTGAGGTCGGCCGGGGCAACGTCGTCGGGGAGGGACGCGGTGAGCCGGTCGCCGTTCTTCTCGAGTTCGAGGAAGGGCCCGTAGCGGCCGATCCGCACGCGGGGAGTGAGGTCCTGGAGCCGCACGGTCGAGGCCTCGCGCGGGTCGATGGCCGCTTCGCGCTCGACAAGTCGCGCCTCGAGACCCTCTCCCCCGCTGTAGAAGTCCCCAAGGTAGGCGCGCCAGTCCACGTTGCCTCGAGCGATTTCGTCCAGCGCCTCCTCCATCTCGGACGTGAACCCGGTGTCGACGAGGTTCGGAAAATGATCCTCCAGGAGACCGGTCACCGCGAAGGCGATGAAGGTGGGGACGAGTTGCTTGTTCTGTCGCACCGCGTACCCTCGATCGACGACGGTCGAGATGATGGCGGCGTACGTGGAGGGACGCCCGATTCCGTCCGCCTCCAGTTCCTTCACGAGCGCCGCATCCGTGAAGCGGGGGGGCGGCTTCGTCTCGTGCTTCCGACTCTCCAGCTTGCGGTTCGCGAGCGTCTGACCTTCCCGCATGTCGGGGAGGACCGTTTCCTGGTTCTCCAGCGCCGCGTCCGGATCGTCCGAGCCTTCGACGTAGGCGCGGAAGAAGCCGGGGAACTCGATCACTTTCCCCGCGGCGCGGAAGCGCGCCTCCTCCGCATCCACGTGCACCTTCAGATGCCGCAGCCGGGCATCCGCCATCTGCGTCGCGACCGCGCGTCTCCAGATCAGTTCGTAGAGCGCCTTCTGCCGGCCGGTGAGTCCGAGTTCATCGGCGGTCTGCATGTCGGTGCCGGCCGGGCGAATCGCCTCGTGGGCCTCCTGGGCCGAGCGGGACTTCGTCTTGTAGCGCCGTGGGGCCGGGCTCAGATACTCCTTCCCATACCGGGTCGCGACGCGGCTGCGAATCGCCGTGATCGCCGCTTCGGAGAGCGTAACGGAATCGGTCCTCATGTAGGTGATGCGGCCGGCCTCGTAGAGCGCCTGGGCGATCCGCATCGTCTCCCGGGCCCCGAGGTTCAGCTTGCGGTTGGCCTCCTGCTGGAGGGTCGCCGTCGTGAACGGAGGATACGGACTCCGCTTCGACCGCTTCTCCTGCAGGCTGACGACGGTGAAGGTCGCATCGGCCAACCGCGCGCGGAGCGCCTCGGCGCGTTCCCGGTCCAGCAGGACGACCTTGCGGCCGGACTTGAGAGTGCCGGTGCGCTCATCGAAATCCCGGCCGGTCGCGATCGCCACGCCGTCGAGCGCGGCCAGATCGGCCGTGAAGGCGCCACCGTCCGCGGCGAGGTGCGCGCGCAGGCGCCACCAGGCGCCGCTCCGGAAGGCGCGCCGTTCCCGTTCGCGCTCCACAAGCAGGCGGACGGCGACCGACTGCACGCGGCCCGCGGAGAGTCCGGGCTTGATCTTCTTCCACAGAAGCGGAGAGACCCTGTACCCGACGAGACGATCCAGAATCCTGCGCGCCTGCTGGGCCTCGATGCGGGGGAGGTCGATCTCTCCCGGCCGCTCGAGCGCCTCGAGTACGGCACTCCTGGTGATCTCGTTGAACGTGATGCGGCGGAACCGCTCTCGAAGCGCGCGCTTCCGCGCGGTCAGGGCCTCCACGATATGGTAGGCGATCGCCTCGCCCTCCCGGTCGGGGTCGGTGGCGAGAAGGATGGAATCCGCTTTCGCCGCCGCCGCGCGCAGCTTCCGGAGGACGGGTTCCTTTCCCTCGATCGTGACGTACTCCGGCTCGAACCCATTTTCGACGTCGACGCCGAGGCCGCTCCTGGGAAGGTCCCGGACGTGGCCGACGGATGCCTGCACGCTGAAGCCGGCTCCGAGATACGATTCCAGAGTGCGGGCCTTCGCGGGCGACTCCACGATGACGAGATTCACGGGCGGTCTCTCAACTCTCCTGTTGTCCTTCAGTTTGTCGTTCCCTGTCCGCCGGCGGGCGGGCGGCGAAACTCCGCAGACTTCTCAGCGCTACCTCCACGACATCTTCCGGTTCCCGTCCATCCGTCTCCAGCACCACCTCGGCCTCCGCGTAGGCGGCCTCCCGCGCCGCGAGCAGCGTGGCGAGCGCGGTCGCGGGGTCGGGTCCGGCCAGCAGCGGCCGGGCCGCGGCACCCTCCCGGGAGAGGCGATGGATCGCGGTCTCGGGGCGCACGCGCAACCAGACGCGTACCCGACCGCCGGACGTACGGTCGATGTCCCGGCGCGCCATCCAACCACCCCCGGTCGCCACGACGACATCCGTCGCCCGCGCCGTCCGGGACGCGGCCCTGGCCTCGAGCCGCCGGAACTCCGCTTCCCCGCCGACGCGGAACAGGTGAGGGATCGTCTCCCCCGCCAGTTCCTCGACTTCGTGGTCGAGATCCACGTAGCGATACCCCAGCCGCTGGGCGAGCAGAGGACCTATGGTGCTCTTCCCCGCCCCGGAGAGGCCGACGAGCCAGATCCTTCGGGGCACGCTCGACACGTCACGTCCCGATCCGGGCGAGGTAGCTCTCCACGTTGGACCGCATCTCCGCTAGGCTGTCGCCGCCGAACTTTTCGATCCACGCGTCCGCCAGCACCAGCGCCAGCATCGCCTCCCCGACGATCCCGGCGGCCGGCACCGCGCACACGTCGCTGCGCTCGAGGACCGCCTTGGCGGGTTCGCCGGTCCGGGTGTCCACGCTGTCGAGGGGGCGCCGCAGCGAACTGAGCGGCTTCATCGCCACGCGAGCGACGATGTCGCCTCCCGTCGTCATCCCCCCTTCCAAGCCTCCCGCGTTGTTCCGCCGCCGCCGGTAGCCGCCGCTCTCGGGGCGCGCCGGATCCCGTTCAATCTCGTCGTGGACATCGGACCCCCGGTGACGCGCGGCTTCGAATCCCATGCCGATCTCGACGCCCTTCATCGCGTGGATCGACATCATCGCGCCGCCGATCCGGCCACCGAGGCGGGTCTCCCAGGTGACGTGGCTCCCGAGCCCCACGGGCACGCCACGCGCGACGACCTCGAACACGCCTCCCAGCGAATCGCCCGCGCGACGCGCGGCATCGATCGCGTCGATCATCGCGGCGGTCGCGTCGGCGTCGATGCAGCGCACGGGCGAGGCGTCGGCCACCGAGAGAAGATCCTCCGGCAGCGGCAGCCCGGGCGGCACCTCCACCGGACCGATCGACACCACGTGACTCTCGACGCGCACGCCGAACTCGTCCAGCAGCCGCTTGGCGACGGCCCCGGCGGCAACGCGCGCGGCGGTCTCGCGGGCGCTTGCACGTTCGAGGATGTCGCGGGCGTCCTGTCGCCCGTACTTGATCATTCCCGCGAGGTCGGCGTGTCCCGGTCGCGGCAGGTATACCCGGCGCAGGAGTTCGTCGTCGTCCACCTGCGGCGCTTCGACCGCCATCGCCGCGCCCCAGTTTCTGAAGTCGCGGTTGGGGATCCGGACCGCGACCGGAGCCCCCAACGTCTCTCCGAGGCGCACGCCGCCGAAGATCTCGCCCACATCCTTCTCGATCTTCATGCGGCCCCCGCGGCCGTGCCCGCCCTGCCGGCGCGCCAGTTCCCGCGCGATATCTTCGGGCTCGAGCGCCAGTCCGGCGGGGATCCCTTCCAGCAGGGCGACCACGGCCGGGCCGTGTGTTTCGCCCGCCGTCGTCAACCTCAGACATCTCAGCATTCTGTCAGCATCGCGTGGATTCTCTCCTCATCAAGCGGCCGTTCCAACGGCGGGAAAAGGATGTGCCGAAGGCGGGAGCCGCAACCACGTCCCCTTCTACGACCCTTCAGGGCCGGACCGAATGATGTGAGGAGTGACGAGGATGATGAGGTCCTGCTTCACTTCGTTCTCCTTCGTGCTCCGGAACAGGGTCCCGAGCAGTGGAAGGTTCATGAGGCCGGGGATGCCGCTCCGACTCCGACTCACTTCGCTCAGTGTAAGCCCTCCGATTACGGCCGTCTCTCCATCCTCGAGCAGCAGCGTCGTCTCTCCGATCTGTTTCTCGAACACGAAGCCCACATCCGACAGGCCGAGCTTCAGTCCGGACCGCTCCGCCATCAGTTCCAGGCGGATCTGGTCGTTGTTCGTGACGTGCGGTACGACGTCGAGGATGATGCCGGTGTCCTCGAACTCGACGTTGACACGCGCATTCTCGGTCTGGGCGCCCGGCTCGAGGACCCGGATGGGCGTGCGTTCGCCCACCTGGATCCGCGCATGAGCATGATCCACGACCTGGATGGAGGGTGCCGCCTGCACGTCCGATAGCTGGTGGGATTCGAGCGCCTCGAGGAAGGCGAAGAGGGAAAAATCGCCGAACGCGACCGCCGTCAGTATCTGAAGCGCCGGTCCGATCGGCCGATCGTTCGCGTTCGCCAGCGCCGCGACCGCGGAGCCCCCCAGATTCACGAGCGTTTCGTTCGTCCGCCGCACAAAGGCTTCGTCGGGCGTGCCGTCGCCGTTCAGATCGACGAGCTGGGGCGGCTGATCAGGGTCGGGGGCGGCGATCAAGTCGTTGAGTCCCTGCTCGACGAAACCGCCGTTCCGTTCCTTCAGGTCGTACACAATCCCCAGTTGCTGTACGTCCGTCCGATCGACGAACACGATCTTCGCCTCGATCGCGACCTGGGGGAGACGCCGGTCCAGTGCCGCGATGATCGTGTCCATCCGCGCGACGACAGACGGTGCGTCGGTCACGATGACGGTGTTGCTGCCGGAGAACGACACCACCTGGCCGCGGTCGGGCGTGGCCAGGTGTCGGAGCGTCTCGGCGACCGAATCCGCACGCGCATAGTTGACCCGGATCACGCGCGTTTCGCTGAGCAGTTGATCCCGCGCCTGAAGGTTCTCCAGCCAGTCGACGACGATGATCCCGCTGTCGGTCCTGTGCCAGCCGAGGTTCTGAGCCGACAGGATCGCGTTCAGTGCCACATCCCACGGCTGATCCCGGATGTCGATGCCTCGAACGACGACGGACGCGACCTCGCCGTTCGGGACCACCGAGATGTCCGCGAACTCCGAGAAACCGGCGAGGACATCGAGCATGCTGGCGCTGTCGTACACCACCGAGATGCGCGGTTCGGTCTCCTGGACTGCGGGCAACGGCGCAGCATCCCCTCGGGTCTCCGTCGCGGCAGCCCCCCGAGCATCCGTCGCAGCAGCCGCCCGGGCATCCGTCGTGGACCAGGGAGGAAATGGCGGGCCGGGGTTCTGGAAGGTCACGCGAACCGCACGGGAGTCCGCGGTCACGCGGTAGGCGGTTTCCCGATCGAGGTCGAACACGAGCCGCACCGTCCCGGGCCGGAACTGGGTCGAACGCATCCCGAGAACTCCGCCGCGGTTGATTCGATCGTAGTGGCGGCGGGCCAGTCCGCGATCCACTCCCCTTATGTCCAGAAGCAGCCTCGGAGGATTGGCGAGCATCATGTGGCGGGGCGTGGCCGGTCCGCCGACGACCACCGTGATCTCGGTTTCCGTCCCCTCGGAAGCGATCCTTACTTCCCGCATCTCGGTTGGGGACGCCGTCGCGACCGCCACGGCGAACGCCAGAAAGGCCCGCGAGATCATCCGCCTGTCCCCCTTTCACGCCTTGCCCGGAGCGTCTCCTGACGGCTGACCCCGAAGCTCGTGATCACGAAATCCACCTCCTCCATGCGAATCCGCACGACGCGGGCGGTGCCGATGACATCGCGTTCGCGGGCTCGGTATCGCCGGGCCGTCGATCGATCGGTCAGAATCGCCACGCTTCCGAGTCGCGGGTTGTACAGCACGCCGACCAGGGTAAGGTCTCCGAAACGGGGCCCCGCCTGCGTATCGAGGTGAAGCGGCTGGAACGGGTCGCGTCGGTTGAAGACGGGGTACGTGAAGACCTCCCGCTCATAGACGGGGGGCGGCCGTGTCTGCGCCGCCACCTCCGATGGCCCGGTCCGGAACGCAGCGGCGAGCACGACGGTGAAGATCAGGCGAATCATCCTTCCTCCGGCGAAGCGTCGTCCTCCGGCGGAAGCACGAAGGTTTCGAGGCTGAAGCGCGCATGAACGAGTTGCCGACCCGAGTTGGTGATCCGGGAGGGTACGATTTCATCGACCTCGGGCCGCACAATTCGGGCGAAGCCGGCGATTCGCGTCAGGAGCGTCCCGACGTCGTGGTATGCCCCCTCCACCTGAAGCGCCCACTGCTGCCGCACGAAGTAGCCGGTGGAGTCGGTCACGGGGTCGGCGGGCAGGGCGTGGACGAGCTCGAGACCGAGCGACTGTGTTTCGGCCGCGATGGCTTCGTAGATGGCCTCGACTTCACGCTCTCGCGGCACGAGCCGTTTCAGCGCGGCGAGTTGTCGTTCACCGAGCACGAGACTCTCATGTATCGCATCCAGGTTTCCGGCGGGCAGCTCGGCGAGGGCGTTGACTCGCTCCGCCCGCTCGACCCGCTCCGCCAACTCGGCCAGTTCCACCCTGCGCGGGTTGCCGAAGCGCAGATGGAAGGCCGTCCCGCAGCCCAGCAGGAGTACGAGCCCGAGCACCCGGTACTGCGCGCGCGAATCCCTGGGCAGCACGGTCAAGTGGGTCCGACCCGCCGCAACGCGGACGCCCGGGCGAACCGAAGAACGAGGGTGAAGGCCTGCCGCGAGACCTGCTCGGGATCGGATCCCTGCTGCTGCTGGCTGCCGATGATTTTCACATCGGCGATGTAGTCCGAGGTCCCCAGGCTACGGACGAATTCCGTGATCGCGAGCGGATTGCCCGCAACCCCCTGGAGTTCGACGGTGAGGTCGGGCGGCGGCGACAGTTGACGCAGGGAAATCAGCCACGCCGGCGGCGGGAGCGCGCGGCTGATTTCGTCCATCATGTGCGGCCACGCGAACCGGTCGCGGTCCAGTCGTTCGACCAGGGCGACGCGCTCGCGGATCTCGCGAGACCGCTCCGACAGACTGTCGCTTGCCGCGTGGAGTTCGGCGAGCCGCGCCGAGTCCGCCATGGCCGCTTCAAGGCGCGCCCCGAGTTCGAGAGCTTCGGACCGTTGCGACCACCACAGCGCGACCGTGCCCGGCGGGATGGTCAGTGCCGAAATCAGCAGTGCGACACCCCAGAAATCGATGTGGAGACCGCCTTCGGCGTGCCCGTTGGTCGCGATCCCTTGCCGGGCGCGCAGGGATTCGGGCAGAAGATTGATCTCGATCATGATCGTACCGGCGCCTCCACGTTCAGCCGCCCCGGGCCGGGGATCGAAGAGCCAGCCCGACCGAGAGCATGAGCATCGGCGCCATTGAGCCCAGATCTGCCCGGTCCGCAACATCGGGCGCGACGGCGATCCGTTCGAACGCACTCGCGAGGCGCGTTTCCACACCCGTTGCTTCCGCGAGGATCTCGACCAGTCCGGACGCCGTGGCCCCTCCCCCGCACAGATAGACGCGTGCGATCCCGGGCCCCGTTTCGACGAGCGTCCCCGTCCGGTCGATGCCGCGCGCGATCCGGCGGCTGCACTCCTCCAATTCGTCAGCGGCCGGGGCGCCGACGGCCAGTTCGCGGGTCAGCAGGGGAAGTCCGTTCCGAAGCAGGTGTATGGCGGTCGAATGGGCCCCGATGTCGGCCAGCACGGTCACATCCTTCATCGCGGTCGGATAGTTCGCCTCCAACGCGTTGCGAAGGGCCAGAGCCTCCACGTCGACCGTCGTCGGGTTCAGATCCGCCCGCCGCAGGAGAGCGATCCGTCCCTCGATCACGTCGCGCTTCGCCGCCGCCAGCAGCACGGTCATCGTCGATCCTTCTCCGTTCGGATCGATGATCGCGAAATCCAGTTCCGTGTTCTTCATGTCGAAGGGGACGTGCTGCTCCGCTTCCCACGGCATCACGGCGCGGGCTTCCGCCTCATCCATCCGGTCGATTTCGATCACCTTGCTCAGGACATCGCGCCCCCCGATGCCGATGGCCACGTTGCGAGGCTTGATGCGCTCCCGCTTGAACAGCGCGGAAAGCCTGTCCGCGACTCGCTCCGGATCCCTGATCGTCCCGCCGCGCACCGTGTCCGCCTCGTTCGGAGCGGTCGCGAGCCCTGTCAGGCGTGGGCCGTTCTCGCCATGGTCGATCACCGCGGCCTTGCTGAAACCGCTGCCGATATCGACTCCAACGGTCGTCTTCCGGCGCCGCAATCCGAATCGCTTCATGTCTCAGTTACGGAGCGACATCGCGTAAACGACCCGCCGACCCGCTGCACGCCCGTTTCGGCCGATGGCCGTACCGGTCAGCCGGACTTCGGGCACGCGGGAGAGATCTCCGGGCGCTACGCCGGCCTGAATGGCGCCGCTCGACAACCGGTACTCGAACGCCGTCCCGGATTCGAGCGGGGATACGAACTCCTGGCCGTTGCGCCGGATGGACACCGTTCCCGGCTCGGAATCGGATGGGCGGATGGCGTAGGTGAGCCGTCCATAAACGCGAGCGAGCGAGCCGGGCGCGGGCGTCGCGGCAAAGCCTCCGCTCCAGCCGCTTGTGCGACGGAACCACCGGTTCGACATCCGATTCGCCCGATCCGCTCCGGCAGCCCTGCAAGCGGTCTCCGCGGCCGCCGAGACACTGGAAGCGGGCGTAAACCCGTCCGCGTATACCCAGGCCGCCGAGTACGGCCCGGAAAGCGCCGTGCCGCGCCACCCGGAATGAAGGTTCGCGGCGATGGAATCGTAGGCGAAGAGATCGATTGAGCCGCCGCTCGCCCCACCACATACGACCGCCTTCAACACGTCTACGCGGATGGACACCGTGTCGGGCGTCGCAAGGAGCAGGTCGCCCGGCCCGGCACTGCGGATCTCCGCTCCCATTCCGTCGGACAGAGCGCGTGCAATCTGCGAAGCCTGGATGGCATCCTCGTTCCGCAGATGAAAGTGGCTCTGACTCGCGAGCATGCCGATGAGCAAGCCGATGAGCAGACCGGCGCCGGCCAGCGCGACGAGCATCTCGGCGAGCGTGAACCCTTCCTGGCGGCAGGTTTCGGCGGGCGCGAGGCGGCGTGGAACGCTCATGGCGCTGCGGGCAGCGGGCGGGGCCGCGAGAGAACGATCTCGAGTTCCGCCTCCGGGGCCGGCGGCAGCGACACCGTCACGCGGGCGTACTTGAGCCGCGGCGACCCGGCGGTCACGTCGAGCGACACGTCGAATCGACGTCCGCCGATGTCGACGGCGCTCGCGTGGGAAGCCGCGGCGGCATATCCGGCCCGGACAAGCGACTCCACGGCGTTTCGACCCGCGAGGGCGTGCTCCGTGTCCCAGGCCGCCCGGAGCGCCTGCGAGCCGATCCCGAGCGCTACGCCCGCCGCTCCAAGGACCCCGACGGACGTCACGACGATGGCCAGCAGGACCTCGACCAGACTGATGCCGGCGGTCTTCAATGTTGAAAAGGTACCGCGCGGACCTGGCCTACGAAGTTCGACACCAACCGAATGCCTCGCTCGCCGCGATAGAGGTAGACGCTACCGGGCGACCCGTGTCCCCGCGCGTTGAAACGGAGCGTGGAGGGCTGCAGCCGCAGCGAGTCGAGCCGACCCAGGGTGTGCCGCCCGAGGTCGACGCGAGACAGCAGGGACCCTCCACGCCGCGACACTTCGAGCCGGGTCCCCGCAAGCGTCACCGCGGTCGGCACATGGGTTGCCACGGCGTGGAGACGTGCCAGCGTGAGTTGCGACTCCGCCACCCGGGCGGCTCGCGTCAGGCTGAAACGATCCAGGGGTTCGCGAGAGATGATGAAAGTCGCGGCCAATCCTGTGACCGCCAGCGCGATCGCGACCTCCACCAGACTGAACCCACTCCGCCCTGTGTGTGATCCAGGCGATCTACGTGATCCGTCTTGCCGCACGGGGGACTCCCCTTCCTGAATGAGCGTTGCCGACTCTTCCCGTAAGCATCGCCCCCCGTGTCAACGGCGCATCAACTGCTGCTAGCAACTGGTGGCCTCGATGATCTGTCCGACGGCTCCCGAGGCGTTGGCGGCCGACGAATTCACGCACCACGTGTTCGGCGAGGATGCGTGCTTCGCCGTAATCTGGTAGCCGTCGAGATAGGCCGTCACCGTCAGCGCGACGTTCGTGCTGGCCTGGAAGTCCGGGGTGCCATCGCCGTCCAGATCCCCCGCTCCGCCGGCGGCTACGGCGATCGCGGCGTACGCCTGGTGGTTGAAGAAGTACGCTTCCTCGGCCGTCATCAGGTTGCGAATGTCGCTCTGCGCGGCGGCATCGAACGCCTTTTCCTTCGTGCTCGTGAACTGCGGAATCGCGATGGCCGCGAGAATGCCGATGATGACGACCACGATCAGCAGCTCGATCAGCGTAAACCCCTCCGCACCACTCTTCGTCGTTCTTCCCATCCCTCTCCTCACTTCCGCCCGGGTTGGATCTTCGGCAGCACCTCCGGTGGGGCTGCGCGGGCCGCGGTTCCGGCGGCGCGCCGGCGACTGCGGACGGTTACCCCACAATTAGCCATCGTCCAGCAACGGGGTCTCAACGTCCCAATCCGGCGGTTCATCGAAGCCGGTGGCGGACCGGATTCGGCCATTTCGCTCCGACAGGGTCAGCGAATGCACCCGTCCGGCCGCGTCTGGCAGCGGCCGGCGGAGTTCCTCCGTCCCGGCCGACGGCTCGGGAGGCGGCAGCCCCAACGCGTGGAGAGCCTCCGGGACGGCGTCGAACCCTTCCGCGAAGACGGCCGTCCACGACCGGACGAGGGCCGGACCGCCGATCCCGTCCGGCCTGGCCCGCAGACGCAGCGTCCAGTCCGGAGCCTCGAAGCGCAGCCATCGGTCCTCCCCGACCCGCCGGTCCGCCGTCGCGCGTCCGTACCGCTCGAAGGCCGCATCGACCGACTGGCCGAGGAGGTCTTGCACGCGGGGAGCCGTCCCGCGGTGGATCTTCTCTTCGTCGTTTGCGCTCGCGGACATGCGCCAAGAAGAGGAACGAGGGGGAACCCCGCAAGCCGCGAGGACTCGCGTCCGGAGGGGTCCGGGTGGCGTCACTGGATCGCGTTGATGAGTTCGAAGATGGGGAGGTACATGGCGATGATCATCCCGCCGACGAGACCTCCGAGGATCACGATGAGGACAGGCTCCAGTATTCTCAGCAGACTCTCGGCGCCGGAATCGACTTCGTCGTCGTAGAAATCGGCGATCCGGGCCAGCATCCCGTCGAGGTCTCCGGTCTCTTCTCCGACATGGATCATTCGGGCCACCATGGGCGGGAAGGCCCCGGTTTCGCGTAGTGGGCGCGCGATGGAGTCACCCCGCCGGATCGCGACCCGACTCGCCTGTATCGCGTCCTCGATCACGCGGTTCCCCGCCGTCCGCGCCGTGATCTCGAGTCCCTCGAGAATCGGAACGCCCGACGAGAGCAGCGTTCCCAGAGTCCGCGTGACGCGGGATACCGCGGCCTTCCGGGTCAGCGAGCCGAGAACCGGCAGTTGCAGCAGCGTACGGTCGAAGTGCCGCCGGCCCGCATCCGTTGCGGTCCAGCGGCGCAGTATCAGAACCGTGCCGCCCGCCACGGCGAGCAGCGCCCACCACCAGTTCTGGACGATCCTTGAGAGACCGATGACCACGCGTGTCGGGAGCGGGAGCGTCGCATCAAAACTCGCGAACACGGTCTCGAACGTGGGGATCACAAAGAGGAGGAGCGTCGCGACCACGGCCATGGCCACCGCGAGCACGACGGCGGGATAGAGCATGGCGCCCTTCACCTTGCGACGGATCTCCTCGCTCTTTTCGAGGAAGGTGGCCAGGCGGTCGAGGATCCCGTCCAACCTGCTCCCCGACTCCCCCGCGTGGACCATGTTCACATAGAGCTGCGTGAAAACGCGGGGGTGCCTGCCGAGCGCGCCGGCCAGCGTGTTCCCGGCCTCGACGTCACGAAGCGTGTCGCGGGCCACCTGCCGAAGCGCAGAGTACTCCGCCTGGAGCGCGAGGGTCTCGAGCGTCCGGGTGAGCGGCAACCCGGCGCTGATCATCACAGAGAACTGTCGCGTGAAGAGTACGAGATCCCGCGTTGTCACCCGCGCCGACGGTGCAAGGACGCGGCGCCGCACGCCCCGGCCCATGTTCGCCAACACAGACGTCACCGGCTCTCGTCCCGGAGAGGGGTGGACCGACCGCCAGCCCCCACATCATCCACCCCGCGCCGTCGCCGGCGGCCGGTCGCTATCGCTCTCCTCACATCGACTCCGTCACCGTAGGGACTCATCCGGCGCGGACGTACTTGTCATGCGGCGGAATTCAGCGGGATCGGAGGTGATCCGGAGGCATTCGTCGAAGTCCACCTGCCGCCGGGCATAGAGCCGGTGGAGCGCATCGTTGAGCGTCCGCATGCCGAACCTGCGCGCGGCCTGCATCGCGGAATGGATCTGATGGACCTTCGCCTCCCGAATCAGAGCCCTGACCGCGGGCGTCGCGACCAGAATCTCGCAGGCGACGACGCGTCCGCTGCCCTGCGCCCGGCGAAGCAGCGTCTGGGTGATGACGCCCTCGAAGACGTGGGCGAACTGCGCGCGCACCTGCTCCTGTCGGTGCGCCGGGAACGCGTCGATGATCCGGTGGATGGACTCCGCCGCCGAACGCGTATGCAGCGTGCCGAGCGCGAGGTGTCCGGTCTCGGCGACCGTGAGCGCGGCCTGAATCGTCTCGGGATCCCGCAACTCGCCGATGAGGATCACGTCGGGGTCCTGGCGCAACGCGTAGCGGAGGGCGCTGGCGAAGTCGGGCGTGTCCTGCCCGATCTCGCGCTGGTTCACGATACAGCGTTTGTGCGGATGTACGAATTCGATCGGATCCTCGATCGTCACGATGTGGCCCGAGCGGGCCGTGTTGATGCGGTCGACCATCGCCGCCAGCGTCGTCGATTTTCCCGAGCCGGTGGGGCCCGTCACCAGCACGAGCCCGCGCGGTTTGTCCGCCAGACGGCCGACGACCGATGGAACGCCGAGTTCGCGCAGGCTCGGGATATCGACCGGCACGCGGCGGATGGCGCACGCCACGCTCCCCCGCTGGCGGAACAGGTTTGCGCGAAAGCGGGAGAGGCCGGGAATCGCGAAGCCGAAATCGAAGTCGGGCTCACCCGCGAAACGCGCGCGCTGGTCGCTCGAGAGCATCGAACGGCCGAGAGCCGCAGTATCCTCCGGGTGCAGCACGTCCTCCGCGCGACTGTCCGCGAGATCGCCGTCGATCCGGAGCTTCGGGCGTTCGCCCGCCGTGAGGTGCAGGTCGGACGCACCCCGCTCGACCATCTCGCTCAGCAGTTCAACCAGACGTGGGTCCATGTGGCTCGGCCTATGCCGGCGTCTCTCTGAGCACGTCTTCGAGTGTTGCGATCCCCCTTCTCGCCTTGGCGAACCCATCCTGCCGCAGGGTGATCATCCCTTCGTCTACCGCGCAGCGCTCGATCTCCTCCGAGGAGGCGCCCGCCAGGACCAGCCGGCGGATCGCGGGAGACATCGGAAGGACTTCGTACAGGCCTTGCCGGCCCGAATACCCCGATCCGCCGCACGAATCGCAGCCCCCGCCGCGGTAGAAGCCGCCCTTGCCGTGTCCGCCTCCTTCCAGTCCGACCGAACTCAGGATCTCGGGTGCGTAGCTCGTCTCGACCCGACAGTCCGGACAGATCCGACCGACGAGCCGCTGGGCGGTGATGACCTTTACGGCGACGGCCACGTTGAACGCCTCGATCCCCATGTCCACCAGTCGCGTCGCGGTCGAGGCGGCGTCATTGGTGTGGAGGGTGGAAAGCACGAGATGGCCGGTGAGCGCAGCCTTCACGGCGATGCCGCCCGTCTCGCGGTCACGGATTTCGCCCACCATGAGGATGTCGGGATCCTGCCGCAGGAAGGCGCGAAGCGTGGTGGCGAAGGTAAGGCCGATCTTCGGACGAATCTGGACCTGATTGATGCCCTCGATGCTGTACTCGACAGGATCCTCGACGGTCATGATGTTCGCCTCGGGCGTGTTGAGTCTCGCGAGTGCGCTATAGAGCGTGGTGGTCTTCCCCGATCCCGTGGGACCTGTGACCAGAACCATGCCTGACGTTTGCGCGATCGCCGCAAGCAGCGTGCGCTCCGCGCGCGCCTCCATCCCGAAGGATTCGAGGTCGAATGTCTGCCGCTCCCTGTCGAGGATTCGAAGGACGACCTTCTCACCGAACAGCGTGGGAAGCGTCGAGACCCGGAAGTCGATGACCCTGTCGGCGACCGGCATGCGGATCCGACCATCCTGGGGTATCCGGCGTTCCGCGATGTTCAGGTCCGCCAGGATCTTGACGCGAGACGTCAGGGCCGCCGACATCCCGAAGGGAGGTCGCATGATTTCGCGCAGTCTCCCGTCCAGGCGATAGCGAACCCGAAGTTCGCTTTCGTACGGCTCGAAGTGAATGTCCGAAGCGCCACGATGTACCGCATCGCCGAGGACGTCGTTGATCAGCCGGACGGCCGGTTCCTCGTCGCCTTCGGCCGAACCGGCCTCGGCCGGCGATGCCTCACCCGCCTCCTCCGCGCGCCCGCCGTTGCGCGGCGTGGCGGCCTCGTAGCTCCGGTCGATCCGTTGGCGGAGCGTGTGTTCCCCCGCTCTGATCGCTTCGATCTCGAACTGCGTGAGGAACTTCAGGTCGTCGATGAGCGCCGCGTCGGACGGGTCCGCCATGGCCACGGAGAGCGTCCGTCCGGCGCGCCGCAACGGGAGCACGAGATGCCGGCTCGCGAATTCCGCCGGGATGAGGCGAAGGACCCTGGGGTCCGACGCCAGCCGCTTCCGCCTCGGGGCCGGTGTGTCCGTGGCCGGCGAAGGCGTCACCGCACCCCCGTGCATACCCGATCCCGGAAGCGGGCGAAGGAGCGCGCCCCGATGCCCCGGACGCGGGTGACGGCTTCGGGCGTCTCGAACGGCCCGTTCTCGCTTCGGTCCGCGATGATGCGTGCCGCGAGGGCGGGGCCGATGCCGGAGAGACTCTCGAGTTGCGCGCGGCTGGCTCGATTGAGATCGATCCGTGCCCCTCCGGGCGGACATCCCGTCGACACCGACGCGACGGGAGCGGCAGCCGGTCGGGGCGCCCCGGGTTCGAAACGGAGATACGGGGCGAGGCGGCGTGCGGTGACCTCCCCCACTCCAGGGACCCGCTCCAGGTCGGCGGTTCGTCGGAACGGAGCGCGTTCCCGCTCCTCGATGAGGGCCGCCGCCAGACTCGGCCCGACGCCGGGCAGCCGGCGCAGTTCGTCGGCCGGGGCGCGATTCACATCGATCTGCTCGCCATCGGCGAGTGGGGTCTGTGCCCGCTGCTCCCGGGTGAGGGCGGCGACGACCTCGCCCTCGATGCCCTCCAGATCCGTCGTGGGGTCGATCGCTTCGAGACCGTCTACCCGACCGGGCTCGGGCACGAGGAGGGTGCGAGCCACAAGGCTTACGCCCACGAGTACCAGCGACGCGCCCAGCGCCTTGCGTTCCGCGCGATTCAGATCCCACACACCCGCACCTCCCTGGTCAAACGGATTGTGACCGGAGGATCGGGCGCGCGATCAACGAGCCGTCAACACCGCTGAGGGCCCGCAGCGGTGGGCGGATCGCGGGCGGCGTTCGTGGCGGCTAGAAGATGAAGGTGATCTCGGCCCAGCCGTCGACGGGGGTCCCGTGGCGCAGCGCGGGCCGGTATTCCCACGCCCGCACCTGGCGCATGATGTCGCGGTTGAACCCCTCATCCGGGGTCGGGGGGTCCAGTTCGACGAGGCCGGGGCGCCCGGTCGCATCGACGAAGACGCGCACCGTCACCTCCATGCCGCGCACGGCGCTCGGGGGGTCCCAGTGCGGCACGACGGACCTCGGCACGGGCGACACGTATCCGTCGCCCTCGCCCCCGCCCGCTCCCTCGTCCCCGGGACCGAACCCGGCCCCGCGCCCAGGCGATGGCGCCGGCGCGCCGACGGGGAGCAGTTCGGAGGCCACCTCGATCTCCGTCTCGCGGACCTGGATCTCGGGCATGTCGACGGCGAGGACGGGACGCGGTGGCGGAGGGATCTCGATCCTGCGGGGCATGGAAACCCTGAGCGCCCTCAGGCCGCCCCCGCCGGCGGGGAGATCGGGATCCACGCCGGGCCGGGCCGCCCGCTCGAACTCGGGCGCCGGGCGCACCCACGCGAGGAGGAGGAACGCGTGCAGGAGCGCAGAGGCGAGCATCCCCCCCCACCACACGGCCCGCTCCCGGCGGCGGGAGCGCGATGACGCGACCCGGTATCGCCAGTCCGGTCGTTTCCTTGTCGTCGTGCGCACAGGTCCGATCCGACTCCAGAATGGTCCCGAGACCGCCGGGACGGCGTCACGCGGCGGTCAGCGGCTCCCCGCTGAAGCATCGTACGGAGAGCCGCCCCCGCGGGTTCCCGGAGCTTGCCGCCCGGTCAGACCCTCCGGCACATTGTGCGCCACCCGACACGTCTCCATCCAGGAGCCATTTTCCGCCTCCATGAAAGCGATCCGCAAACCCGGGCCGGCCCCCGGCCTCGTGCTGTGCGACGCGCCGGTGCCCCAGATTCGCTCCCGCGACGTGCTGGTCAAGGTGCGGCGGGCGGGGATCTGCGGCACGGATCTGCACATACAGCAGTGGGACCGCTGGTCGCGGCATCGCGTGAATCCGCCCGTCACCCTCGGCCACGAGTTCATGGGAGAAGTTGTCGAGACCGGGCGGCTGGTCCGGAACATCGAGGTCGGCGACCGCGTCTCGGCGGAGGGGCACCTGGTCTGCGGACACTGCGAGTACTGCGGCACCGAGCAGGCGCACGTGTGCCGGGACACCCGGATCATCGGCATCGACCGGGACGGCGCCTTCGCGGAGTACGTCTCCATCCCGGCGGCGAACATCATCCACATCCCCGATGCCATCGGCGACGACGTGGCGGCGGTGTTCGACCCGCTCGGCAACGCTTTCCACACGGTTTTGCACACGGAGGTGGCGGGGCGGGTCGTCGCCGTGGTCGGGTGCGGGCCGATCGGCCTGTTCGCCATCGGGATCGCGCGCGCGGCGGGCGCTTCCAGGGTCATCGCGGTCGAGCCGCACGAGGGGCGGCGGGAACTCGCGGCGCGGATGGGCGCGCACGACTGCCTCGACCCGGCGGACGGGGAGGTGGAGGCGCGGATCGCCGACCTCACGCACGGCTACGGGGCGCACGTGGTGTGCGAGATGAGCGGGCATCCCGAAGGCGTGCGCTCCGCGTTCCGCATGTGCCGCAACGGCGGGCACGTCCGGCTGCTGGGACTTCCCAAGGACCCGGTGGAGGTCGACCTTGCGCGCGACGTGATCTTCAAGGGTCTCCACGTGTACGGCGTTGTGGGGCGGCTCATGTACCGGACGTGGATCGAGATGCGGGATTTCCTCGCGGCGGGACGCCTCGACATCGAGCCGGTGATCACGCACCGGCTCCCGTTCGACCGCTTCGAGGAAGGGTTCGACTCCATGCATTCCGGCGAGGCGGCGAAGGTCGTCCTCGCGCTGGACTAGCCACTCGGCCCCCGTGGCGCGCGCCGCCGCCCCCGCCGTTCCGGCCCTCGCCGCCGCCGTGCTGCTGACGGCCGGCTGCTGGCGCCTCGGGGAGGGCGCCTCCAGCGAAGCGCTCGTCACCTGGGTCGCGTATCCGGAGACGGTCGAGGTGGGATCGCCGTTCTCCTTCGAGTTCGGCGGGCCCGTGTCCGAGGACGCGTGCGGGCGGCTTGACACCGCCACGCTGGCGGTCACCGACTCCTCGATCGAGCTCGCGGCGCGGCGGACGACGTTCCGGGCCGTGTGCGCGCCTCAGCACGTCAGCTACTACGAGGCGCGGCCGATCACGCTCGGCACGCCCGGCCGCTACCGGATCCGCACCGGGTCGGACATCGATCTCGGCACGCTCGTCGTGACGGACAGCGGAGGATTCTCCGGGATCCGCACCTGGGGCGAGGGGACGATCCGCGAGGCGGCCGGGTGCTGGCTGTTCGGGCCGGGGTGGATCGGCGGCCAGCGGGTATTCGCGCTCGACGGCCTGAATCCCGAGCTTCGCGAGGCGGGGACCGACCGCGTCCTTCATGTTCGCGGGCGGCTGCGAGGCTTCATCTCGTGCGGCAACTGGGGGTCGCGCCCCAGAATTCGTGTGGACACCGCATGGGCCACCGACAAGCGGGTCGGCGATCTCTATCCCTGAGCGACACGAGCCCGGGACGGCGCGATCATGACACTGTATGAGGAGCGGGATGTGATGACGTCGAGTGTGAACCGGGGCCTCGAGCACCGCCTCGTCTCCGAACTCCTGGAGATGAAGGAGAACGGGGTTCACAAGGAACTGCTGCACATCATGGGGCGGCAGGCTCCCGTCGTGGACATCGCCGGTCTGGGCGAGACCATCAACATGTGCTCGAACAACTACCTGGGCCTGTGCGACGAACCCTCCGTGATGCAGGCGGTGAAGGACGGAGTGGACAAGTACGGCGCGGGGACCTCCTCGGTGCGCTTCATCTGCGGGACGTTCGACATTCACCACGAACTCGAGGCGAAGATCGCGGACTTCCTCGAGACGCCGGCCTCCCTCACGTACACGTCCGCGTGGAACGCGAACGAGGGCCTCTTCGCGCCCCTGCTGGGCGCGGATGACGCCCTGATCTCGGACCGCCTCAACCACGCCTGCATCATCGACGGGATCCGCCTCTGCAAGGCGCGCCGCTTCATCTACGATCACATGGACATGGGCTCGCTGCGCGACGCCCTCGAGGCGAGCCGCGACGCGCGCCACCGCCTCGTCATCACGGACGGCATCTTCTCGATGGAAGGGGAGATCGCGCCGCTTCCGGAGATCCGTGAACTGTGCGACCGCTACGACGCGATCATGGCCGTGGACGACTCGCATTCGACGGGGGTCCTGGGTGACACGGGGCGCGGGACGCCCGAGCACTTCGGGATGCACGGCGAGGTCGACATCGTCACGTCGACGCTCGGCAAGGCGCTCGGGGGCATGGCGGGCGGCTTCACGGCCAGTTCCGAAGCCGTGATCGACTATCTCGTTCAGGCGTCGCGCACCCAGTTGTTCACGAACGCCCTGCCCTGCCATTCGGCGGCCGGGGCCATGGCCGCGATCGAGCACCTGGAGACGCATCCGGAACTCGTCGCCAGGCTCCGCGACAACACGGAGTACTACCGCGAAGGATTGATCGAACTCGGATACAAGCCGATTCCCGGGGGCACGCCCATCGTTCCCGTGATCATCGGGAAAACGGCGGATGCGATCCGGCTCAGCCGCGAACTGCTGCGTGAGGGCGTGTTCGTCATCGGGTTCGGGTATCCCGTGGTCCCGCGCGGCGAGGCCCGGATCCGCTGTCAGCTGTCGGCCGCGCACGAGCGGGAACACATCGACGCCGCCCTCGCCGCCCTGAAGAAGGTGGGCGAGCGGCTCCACCTGATCTGACGCCTTCGGCGCCACCGAGACTGCGGGGAGCATGGGATCGTGACTGAGCGCGGACTGAATCGGGAGCTGCCCGGGGGGATGGTCATCGCCCCGTCCATCCTCGCCGCCGACTACGCGCGGCTGGGCGCGGAAGTGGCCGAGGCGGAGGCGGCGGGAGCGGAGTGGTTTCAGCTCGACGTCATGGACGGGCACTTCGTCCCCAACCTCACCATCGGGCTGCCGGTGCTGGAATCGTTGCGGGCGGTCTCCGACTCGTTCCTTGACGTGCACCTGATGATCGACAACCCCGGCGAGTTCCTCGAGCCCTTCGCGACGGCGGGCGCCGACATGCTCACGGTCCACCAGGAGGTGTCGGCCCACCTGCACGGGGACCTGCACCGGATCCGGGAGATGGGCTGCTACGCCGGCGTCGCGCTCAACCCGGCCACGCCCGCGGAGACGTTGTCGGAGGTCCTGGGTTACGTGGACCTCGTTCTCGTGATGACGGTGAATCCGGGGTTCGGAGGACAGAAGTTCATCGCCGACGCGGTGCCCAAGATCTCGACGGTGCTGCGGATGGCCGCGGATCGAGGGCTGGCTCCGCCGGCCATCCAGGTGGACGGAGGGATCGATCCCGCGTCCGCCCCCGTGTGCGCCGCGGCAGGGGCGTCGGTGTTCGTGGCCGGCTCCTCGGTCTTCCGGTGGGCGCCCGGCATCGCCGCGAACATGGCGGCGCTGAACGACGCGCTCGCGCCCTACGGCTGAGGACAGGAT
This sequence comes from Candidatus Palauibacter soopunensis, assembly GCF_947581735.1. NCBI lineage: Bacteria > Pseudomonadati > Gemmatimonadota > Gemmatimonadia > Candidatus Palauibacterales > Candidatus Palauibacteraceae > Candidatus Palauibacter > Candidatus Palauibacter soopunensis. The sequence continues at coordinate 36,479 of NZ_CANPVT010000032.1, read as the reverse complement.
GAACGGCGGCCTTTCGCGCGAGGAACTCGTCCGCTACGGGCGTCACGTCAGCATCCCCGAGGTGGGGGTGGCGGGCCAGCGGCGCCTGCGGGCCTCGAGCGTGCTCATCGTGGGCGCAGGCGGGCTGGGATCGCCGGCCGCGCTCTACCTCGTCGCGGCGGGGGTGGGACGGCTCGGACTCGTGGACCACGACCGCGTGGAACTCTCCAACCTGCAGCGGCAGGTGCTCTACGACACCGATTCGGTCGGGACGCCGAAGCTCGCGTCCGCCCGGGCACGGCTCGCGGGGCTGAACCCGGACGTTGCCGTCGAGACGTTCGACGCGCGCCTGGAATCGGGGAACGCGCTCGAGATCCTCGAGGGGTGGGACTTCGTCATCGACGGAAGCGACAACTTCCCCACGCGGTATCTCGTGAACGACGCCTGCGTGATGCTCGGGACGCCCTTCGCGTACGGGGCCATCCTCCGCTTCGAGGGTCAGGCGGCGGTTTTCGCGGCCCCCGACGGCCCCTGCTATCGCTGCCTGTTTCGGGATCCTCCGCCTCCGGATCTCGTGCCCAACTGCGCGGAAGCCGGGGTCCTGGGCGTCCTGCCCGGGATCGTGGGGTCGATCCAGGCCAACGAGGCGATCAAGTGTCTGACGGGGATCGGTGAGACCCTCGCGGGACGCCTGCTCCTCATCGACGCGCTCCGCATGGAGTTCCGCTCGCTGGAGATCGCCCCGGACCCCGAGTGCGTGGTTTGCGGCCCCGAGCCGACGGTGACGGAACTCATCGACTACGAGCGCTTCTGCGGCGACACGGGGGGCGACGCGGAAACGGGCGGCGGCGGAGCGGACGGCCGCGCGGGAACGGAGGGCGCCATGCACGACCTCGACATCGACGTACACGAACTGAAGCGCCGGATCGATGCCGGCGAGCGCTTCCAGCTCATCGACGTACGCGAGGACTACGAATGGGCGATCTGCAACCTGGAAGAGGCGGGGGCGCGGCTCGTGCCGCTCGCGACGCTACCGCAGGCCGTGGAGAGCCTGGACGCATCGGAACCCCTCATCATTCACTGTCGTACGGGGCCTCGCGGCGACCGTGCCGTCGAGTACCTGCGCGCGGTCGGGTTCGACAACGCCGTGAACCTTGCGGGGGGGATCCTCGCCTGGGCGGAGGAGATCGACCCGGCGATGCCGCAGTACTGATGGCGGCCTGAACCCGTGACGGCCGCCGCTCCGCGCATCGTCTCGCTCCTCGCATCGGGGACCGAGATCGTCGACGCGCTCGGTCTCGGCGAATGCCTCGTCGGCATCTCGCACGAGTGCGATCATCCGCCGCACCTGCTCGACCGGCCCCGCGTCAGCCGCCCCCGCTTCGACCCGGAGGGCCTCTCGAGCGGAGAGATCGACGCCGCGGTGCGGCAGGCCATGGTCGAACACGGCAGCGTGTACGAGATCGACGGGGCCGTCCTCGAAGGGCTCGACCCGGACATCATCCTCACCCAAGCCGTATGCGAGGTGTGCGCGGTGCCGACCGGCGGGGTGCGGGAGGTGCTCGGGGCGCGCGGGATCGGTGCCGAGGTCGTGTCGCTCGACGCTCATACGATCGAGGACATTCTCGCCTCGCTGACGCAGGTGGCGCGCGCTGCCGGTCATCCGGGCGTCGCCCGGGACGCGGGGGGATCGCTTCGGAGCCGACTCGACGCGGTGCGCGCTGCCGTGGGAGACGCCGACCCGCCGCGGGTGCTCGGGATCGAATGGTTCGACCCGCCGTTCGCGCCGGGCCACTGGGTGCCGGAGATGATCGAACTCGCCGGCGGCCGGAACCTGGCGGGCGAATCGGGGCGGCCTTCCCGTGAGGTGTCGTGGTGGGAGATCGGAGACCTCGATCCCGACGCGCTCCTCCTCATGCCCTGCGGCTACGGTCTCGAAGCGGCCCGGCGAGATGCCGACGCGCACGCCGAACGTCTCGGAAAGGTGGCTCCGCGCGCGGTCGCCGAGGGACGCGCCTGGGCCGTCGACGCCTCCTCCTACTTCAACCGCTCGGGCCCCCGCTTCGTCACCGGCGTCGAGATCCTCGCCGGACTTCTCCATCCCGACCGCCTCCCCGCCCCGGATCCGGAGGTCGCCGCCGTGTGGAGCCCTCCCGCCTGAAGGCCGTCCCGTCCCGATGCTAGCCGCGGAAGGGCGGGTAGTGGCCGAGGTCGTAGGCCCGGATCGAGAGGACGCCGTGCGACCCGATCCCCACGTCGGCGAGGGTGCGCGTCTCATCGCGGATGCGGCGCTCGGCGAACTCCGTGTAGAAGTCGGCGGGGTCGTCCGACGAGCGCTGGAGCATCGCGCGGATGCCGAAGGCCTTGGCGTCGGCGACGGTCGTGTCGGCCGGCAGTTCGGCCACGTGCTCGAGCCAGCGGTCGGGCATGATGAGGCGAACCGTGATGGCGTTCATGCGGCTCCCCGTGACGGCTTCAGCGCCGGCTTCATTGGTCACCCTCCGTGGGCGTTGCGGAGGGTGTAGAGGAAGCGCTTCGCGAGGTCGGTGACGTCGAGGCCCACGACGCGGTCGGTCTCCACGCGGACGTTCGTGTGGCCGCCCGCCCGGTCGACCGCAAAGCGGGCCAGCCCGATCTCCCCGGCGAAGGTGACGGATGCGTCGGTCTCCTCGTGAACCTGGAGCCTGGAGTGCTCGCCGAAGAAGCTCTTCGCGCGGTCGAGGACATCTTCCGGGGACAGGTCGGTGATCGTGACGTATCGCATGTGGATTCCGGTTCGGCCAGCGGGTCCGGGGACGGCTCCGGCGGTGCGGAACGTCCTCGAGCGGGGCGCAAGATCTTGCGCCTCCAGCGGTCCGTCAACCGAAGGCGGCGCGAGCCTCGCGCGAACGATTGGCGACAGGCCTCCGGGAGCGATACCATCTCCCGCCATGAACCCGCCAATCTCGTTCGGCCGCTTCTTTCTGCCCGGCCCGACCGAAGTTCCCCCGGATCTGTTCGACGCCATGCGGCGACCCGTCGTCGGACACCGGAGCGCCGAGGTCTCGGGCTTGATCGAAGCGATGCAGCCGTCCGCGTCGCGACTCTTCCGGACGTCGCGGCCGGTGTATCTGTCGACCTCGTCTGCCACCGGCATGATGGAAGCGGCGATCACGAACCTCACGCGCCGCCGCGTCCTCTGCCTCACGAACGGGTCGTTCAGCAAGCGGTTCCACGCGATCGCCGAAGCGACGGGGCGCCCCGCGGACGCGCTCAAGGCGGAGTGGGGCGAGCCGAACCTCCCGGAGCGGCTGCGCGACGCGCTCGCCGCGGCGCCCGGCCGGTACGACCTCGTCACGGTCGTCCACTCCGAGAGCTCGACCGGCGTCCTCAATCCGCTGGAGGAACTCGCCGCCGTCGTCCACGAGTTCGACGACGTGCTGATCGCCGTCGATACCGTCTCGTCCCTGGCCGGGGCGCCGGTGAAGACCGACGAATGGGGACTGGACTTCGTCCTCACAGGTTCGCAGAAGGCGGTGGCGCTGCCGCCGGGCCTCGCGCTGGCCGTCGCGTCCGAACGGGCGCTCACCCGCGCGAAGGAGGTCGAACACCGGGGCTTCTACTTCGACATCCTCAAGTTCGAGAAGAATCTCGAGCGCTGGCAGACGCCGAATACGCCGGCGGTCTCGCTCTTCTTCGCGCTCGAGCGGCAGCTGGACCGGATGATGGCGGAAGGGCTGGAGGCGCGCTGGGCGCGGCACGATGCGATGGCCCGCCGGACGTACGAATGGGTGGACCATACGGCTGCACGAACGGGCCGGCCGTGGCGGGTGCTCGCGCCGGAAGGCTACCGCTCGCCCTGCGTAACGGTCATCATGCTTCCGGATGGTCTGACGGGTCCGGAAGTCGTCTCCCGCGCGCTGGCGCACGGATACACGGTGGCGGCGGGCTACGGACCCTTGAAACAGCCGTCGTTCCGGATCGGACACATGGGCGAGCACACTCTCGACGAGCTGGAGGCGCTTCTGGCCATCCTCGACGAAGTCCTGTGAGCGAAGTCTCGTGAGCGATTCGAACGAGGGCGACCTTCGCGTCATCATTGCGGATCCCCTCCTCCCGGATGGGATCGAGACGTTGCGGGCCGCCCCCGGGCTCGTGGTCGAGGATCACACGGAATCGGATCGCGAGACGCTCCGCGGCGCGCTCGAAGGCGCATCGGCACTCATCGTGAGGTCCCGCACGAAGGTGACCCCCGACCTCATCGAGTCCGCCGACCGGCTGAGGGTCGTGGGACGGGCGGGCGTGGGCGTGGACAACATCGACATCCCCGCCGCCACCCGGCGCGGAATCGCCGTGCTCAACGCGCCGGCCGCGAACACGCAGTCCACCGCCGAACTCGCCTTCGCCCTGCTCCTCGCCGCAGCCCGCCGGATCACGGAGGCGGACGCGAGCATCCGCGCCGGGGAATGGAAGCGCAAGGAGCTGCGCGGGATCCAGTTGAGCGGGAAGACGCTCGGTGTGATCGGACTCGGGCGGATCGGAGCGGAGGTCGTGTGGCGGGCGCGCGCGTTCGGGATGCGCGTCGTCGCCCACGATCCCTTCGTGAGCGCCGACCGTGCGAGCGACCTGGGGGTGGAACTCGCAAGCCTCGAGGAACTCCTTCCGACATGCCACGCGATTACGCTGCACGTCCCCCTCTCCGATGAGAACCGCGGGTTCATCGGCAGCAAGGAGCTCAAGGCCATGCGCCCGGGCTCGATTCTGGTGAACGCGGCGCGGGGCGGGCTCGTGGATGAGCCGGCGCTGGCCGAGGCGCTCGCCAGCGGTCATCTCGGAGCCGCCGGTCTCGATGTGTTCGAGACGGAACCGCTCCCCGAGGACAGCCCGCTGCGGGATGCCCCCCAACTCGTGTTCAGCCCGCACCTGGGCGCGTCCACGTACGAAGCCCAGCGTCAGGTCTCCCGTCAGATCGCCGTCGCCGTGCGGGACGCGCTGGTCAAGGGCGACTACAGCGCCGCGCTGAACGCCCCGTTCGAAGCCGAAGACCGCGACGGGGCGGGACCCATCATGGGTCTCGGGTACCGTCTGGGACGTCTCCTCGCCGGGTTGCAGGACACGCCCCCGGGCCGGATCGACGTGCGCTATGGAGGCCCCCAGGACGGTGTGCTCGGACCCCTCGCGGCCAGCGTCGCCGTCGGTTTCCTCGAACGCCGCGTCGATCCCCCGCTCAACGTCGTGAATGCCCTTTCGATCGCGGCGGAGCGGGGCCTGGAGATCGTGCGCGTACGCACGCAGGCCGTGGGCGACTACACGAACTACGTCGAACTCTCCGCGGCTTCGGGGAGAGCCGGGGGAATGGTCGTGGGCGGCGCGTTGATGGGCGCGCGCATGGAGCCGCGGATCGTGCGCGTGGGGACGTTTCGCGTCGACACGCAGCCGCTCGGCACCTGCCTCTTCATCCGCAATCGCGACCGGCCGGGCGTGATCGGCGCGGTGGGCACCGTACTCGGCGAGGCGAACGCAAACATCGCAGAGTACCACCTGGCGCGGCGCCGCGGCGGGGGCCGCTCCCTCGGCGTGGTGCGGATCGACGGCGAAGTCCCGCCCGAAGTGCTGCGCGGCCTGAGCGAACTCGACGGCATCGACGAAGTCCGCCAGATCCACTTCGACTGATCTGGCAGACCGTGGCAAAGCCCCGCTGCGTTCGAGCGGCGCTGCATCTCGCCTGAACGCTGCGCTCTGCGTCGCTCCTCGGTCACGTAGCGCTGCAAGTCGGACATACGGAATCCGATGTCGTCCGTCTTCGTCCATGACCGTTCGTAACATCCTTTATCCGTAACGCTTTAAGTAGGATTTCTCCTACCTCGTTGGTCCAGCGCCGATCCTTGCTATCCCCTTCCATCCCCGATACGATTAGGGGATGGATAATGTGACCGCCACTCCCACCAAACCACGTGGCAAGCCCAAGGGCCGCCATCCCCACAAGCGGCTCTCGGCCCCCTTCGTGCGCTCCGCTCCGCCCGGAAGACACTGCGACGGCAACGGACTCTACCTCTACGTCCAGAAGACCGGAACCCGTAGCTGGATACAACGTCTCGTCGTCCGCGGGCGCAAGCGCGAACTCGGACTCGGGAGCGTCGAACTCGTCTCCCTCGCCGAGGCCCGCGAGCAGGCGCTCGCCAACCGCAAGCTCGCCCGCGCGGGCGGCGATCCGTTGGCAGAGAAGCGGCGGCTGGTCGGCATCCCCACCTTCGCCGAGGCCGCCGAGCGGGTGTTGGAGCAGAAGCGGGCCGGGTGGCGGAGCAAGGCGTACGCGAGGGAGTGGTTCCGTAACTTGGAGATTCACGCCTTCCCCCGCATCGGCGGCGTGGCCGTCTCGGAGGTCGCAAGCGCCGACGTGCTGGAGATCCTCACCCCGATCTGGCACGCCAAGGCTCCCACGGCGCGGTTCGTCCACATGCGCATCCGGGCGGTACTGGAATGGGCCATCGCCATGGAGTGGCGGACGGACAACCCCTGCGACCGGATTCTGCACCTTCTGGGCCCGCAGCACGATGTCGTCACCCACCACAAGGCCCTGCCTCACGGCGAGGTCGCTGCGGCCATCGAGAAGGTGCGGGCGGGCGATCCGGGCAAGGTGGATACGTTGGCGTTCGAGTTCATGGTGCTGACGGCGGCGCGGGGCGCCGAGGTCCGCGGCGCGGTGTGGAGCGAGATGGACCGGGACTCGGGCGTGTGGACGATCCCGGCGAGCCGGATGAAGACCGGGCGGGAGCAGCGGGTGCCGCTGTGCGGCCGGGCGCTGGAGATTCTGGAGGCGGCCCGAAAGCTGGAGGGCGGGAAGAATCCGGTCGTGTTCGTGAACGAGCGCGGGAGGACGCTGGACGGGAAGCGGCTGAACCGGCTCTTGAGGAAGCACGGGATCGCGGCGGTGCCGCACGGGTTCCGGTCGTCGTTCCGGGACTGGGCGGCGGAGAAGACCGACCATCCCCGGGAGGTCGTCGAGGCGGCACTGGCCCACGTGGTCAAGAGCAAGGTCGAGGCAGCGTACCGGCGCACCGACCTGTTCGAGCGCCGACGCAAGCTCATGGACGATTGGGCGAGCTACTTGACAGATGGGAGCGGAGACCGCTAGACCGGGCCGACCCGTTGATTCCCGCAGCCCGCAATGTGGCCCGCCACCGGTCCCGTCCCGCTACCGGGTGAGCCCGGCACGCAGCTCTTGCCTTGTGCTGTGGTCGGGTCCCGCGTTGACGAGAGAGTGGATCGCTCGCGACGCCTCAGGTGTTGGCCGCCGCCCCGACGCCATCACCGATTCTTGGGTGGGCCGTCTGCCTAAAACAGGTGTACGTGGAGGCGTACGTACGCGCCGATGCCCGCGATGACCTCATCCACGGTATCTAGGCAGTGATCAATGAACTCCCTTGACATATAGAAGGTGCAGGGATCTCTGCCTGATTCGGCTCTGGCGAAGCACTCCGCCCACCCGTTCGACCTAATCAGGTTGGCAAAATGTTTCACATCCTCTTTGGGCCATTCGAGACCGCAATGGAACATCTTGTTCCGATACTTGAAGAGAACCGACAGGGTTCTCTCCAGATCGCCGGGAAGGTGCTTCCTTAAGTCGATTGCTTCAGCAAGCTGAACGATTCCCTTCGCGATGCCGCGAGACCGACGACCGCGCTTCCACATGTAGCGATGATCCCATGGATCGTCGAGTTGCCACCGTTCGTGGCCGCTCCCCAGTGAATGCGACTCCCCTATGGCATGCTTGAGGTAGCGGAAAGCTCGATCGAACAGGGACTCCATGAGCGGGACTATCAAGGCAACAGCCGCCATGCTGTGTGTAGAATCAAGAAACGTGGAGCTGTACAACTCGTCGACCCAGCGATCTACCATCCATGAGTTGCCACCGCGTTCCCGGATATCGGCCTCGAGTTTCTTGATCTCGGCCGAGACCTTCTCCTCGGCTTCGTGATTGCGTTCCAGGACGATGCGAATCGCGATCAACTGAGACCGGAAATCCGGTTCTAGAACTCCCTCGCCGAAGTCTCGGTCGGTTATCTCCTCGACGCCTGCTCCTGCATCTTCACACATGCATTGCAGGTATTCATCGATGGAACTCGTGGAGTCGCCCCGTTCGGTGATGGGCATGCTGTCCTCAGTTCTTCGTTCATGATGTACGAGGAGTCTGGAGGCGACAGGTACACGAACTCCCAGGCAAGCACTCCATGGTCCGGTGACTTGCCCAACTCCGATCTTTGCCGACTGCTTCGGCCTCGGCCCGCATGTAGGATGCAGCCTGTCCGACTCAGATGTCCAAGAAAATCGTGATCATCCGACACGAAGAGGGTATGGCACCTGCCAGCAGTTCCATACACTGCTTGCCGGTTCTGCAATCTGTCAACGGGACCTTCGATGCCTGAGCTGCTAGGCGCGGACAAGCCCCCTAGCACGTTCTTCGATGGTTTTTGTCGTGGAGACCTCGCCAACCATTCGCTTCACCCGCAGGGACCGTCCGATTTGTTGCAGATTCGCATCGATTGCCGCTTCGTCCTCGTCGTCCGCGAGGCCGGCGACCACGACGGGGGAATGTGCCGACGGCCCGTCGAGCCTGTTGCGGGCCGTGCCCGAGCGGTTTTGGAGGCGCCCCAAGGCTGGCTTGACGCAGGCTAAGGGCGTCAAGCCAGCGTACCCCCCGTATTACACGGTGGGGCTGACGAGGGGCTCCGCCCCCTCGACCCCGGAATGTCCCGCACCGAAGCGCGCGGGGATCGCGGGCGGGGCTTTCTCCCTTCCCCGTGGCGGCACGTGGGCGGTCGTGGCATGGCAGGACGAGGTCCGCGAGCCGTATCTTTGGTACTCCCGTATCGATTCGGGCGTTCGCTGCAAACTCCAGTCGGAAGGGTCGGACATGTTCCGTCACAAGCCGCCCTCTACAGGCCCCGGGCCGGCCATCATTCTCGTCCTCGCGCTGTTTGCCGCACTCACCTCCTGCGAACCGGAACCGGCATCCGACAACCCGACTCGCGAGACACTTCCGAGCGGTGCCGTCCTCGTTCGCTACCCAACACTCCCCGCCGTGGACTCCGTCGGCCCGGAAGTCATCGAGGCGCGCGTGGACCTCAAGTTCGGATCCCTTGAAGGAGAAGACCTTAACGTGACCTTCGGTGACGTTCGAGGCGTCCAGGCGGCCAGCGACGGCACCATCTACGTGCTGGACGAACAGGCTGCGGAAGTCCGCGTCTTCGATTCCAGCGGCGAGTACCTGCGGACGATCGTGAGGCGTGGCGAGGGGCCGGGCGAGATCGGCAGCGCCAACGGGATACGCCTGTCCGGAGACACTCTCCTTTGGATCCACGACACCGGACAGTGGACGATCATGGGAGTGGACCCCACCGGTGAGGAGATACGCCGGTTCGCCAAGCCCGTCATGAGCTACGGATACATCTGGGACGGCGTGTTCGATGGTCGGGGCCGCTACTGGCGGGCGACCACGCACGGAGACGACGATCCGGGCTACCCGCCCCCGCCGGGCCTGAGTCTGTGGAGCGAGCGGCGCTACTACAAGTCCTACGAACTGTCCACCGGGGCCATCGACTCCGTGTACGTCGGCGAGGCACGCTTTCGGTCATACGGATACAGCACGCCTGCGGGCTGGGGGTTCCTGCCGCTTCCGTTCGAGGCGGCCGAGTTGATCGAGGTCAATCCTTCCGGTGGATTCTGGCGCGCGAACAACGCGTCGTACCGGATCGTCCGAACGGGCGAGGGCGGCGACACGCTGGTGGTCATCGAAGCCGGGCTCCCCGTCCAACGGGTCACGGACGAGGATCGCGATGCCTACGTCGAGGGCATTGTCGACGACAGCCCCGAACTCCGGCGACAGGCGGAGGAGGTGGCTGCCCTGATGCCGGACGTCAAGCCACTGCTTGAGGGTCTATTCGTGGACGACGAAGGACGACTCTGGGTCGAGAGAATCACGCCGAGGGGCGCGCCCGCCTTCTACGACCAGTACTCGGGGGACGGCGACTACTTGGGATCCGTTCGCCTCGCGTTCGACGCGGCAGGCCCGATTTGGATCCAGCACGGCAGCATCTACGCACGGGTTGTCGATGAGTTCGACGTCCACTACGTCATCAGGGCCTCTCTGCCGTGAGAAGGAATCGAGGCGGGTGGGTGGAGAAACGCCTTGTCATCATCGTCGCAGCCTCCGCCATGCACCTCGCCTGCGAGGATCGAACAACCGAATCGGTGAGCACGGGCGCAGGCGATCCGGCCGACGAGGACATCGTGCGGATCTCCGATGTGCACGCGCTGGATCTTCCCTTGGTCGAACTACGCCTGATCCATTCGACGGCTGCTCTGCCGGACCTTCATCTCGACCGGGTCGCAGGAGCCGTCTTTCTGCCGGACTCAGCCCTGATCATCGGGGACGGCGGTGCACGCGAGCTGGTTTTCCTTGATGGCGACGGGAGCATTCGGGCGCGCTCGGGTCGTGACGGGGAGGGGCCGGGGGAGTACAGGTGGATCGAGCGGGTCGGGGTCGGCGTGGATGGCATGCCGTTCGTGTTCGACCGGCGTCTGCGACGATTCACTTTTCTGGACGCGGACGGTGACGTGACTCGCATCCAACGGCTGGATCAGGGGGCCGGACTCGGTGCGGCCGTGCCTCTCAGCCGCTTGGAGAGCGGCGAGGTCGTGGCGGCTCTGGAGACGCGGCCGACCCTGCCTCCGGGGTTGCAGCGGGGACCGGTCTTTCTGGTCCTTAGCAACGACTTGGGGGAGATCGTGGACACCGTGGGCGAATGGGCCGGAAAGGAGCGCTACGTCACCGACGAATGGCTTCCGGTCGGATTCGCGCGGACCGCACTCTTCGCGGGCCGGGGGAGCCACGCACTCGCCGGCACCACCGATTCTCTCGACCTCACGCTCTACCACGGGGTGGATCCGGTCGCTCGCCTTCGCGGAGGATACTCCCCCCGCAGGGTCACCGTCCGGGAGAAGGAGGAGTGGACCGAGCGCTTCCTGGAGGTTTTCCCCGAAGACTTTCGAGCGGGCTGGCGCCGCCGGTTGGAGCGGTCCACGATCCGGGATTTCTATCCCACCTTTGGAGCGATCAAGGTCGACGCCGATGGCAGGATCTGGATTGGGGACTATCCCAAGTTGGCCGACGAGTTGCGGCGATGGACGATCATCGAGCCGGACGGGACGCAGGTAGCGGCGGTGAATCTTCCGGTTCTGTTCCCCTTGGGGCAGCTCGAAGCAACGGTCGCCGTGACGAGCCAGCCTGTCGAGTTGCTCGACGTGGCTCACGGGAGAATCGCGGTGCTGCGCCGCGACGAGTTCGATGTCGAGGTCGTCGAGGTGTACGAAATGGGCAGCAACCGACCACAATAGCGCGAAGCAGCCCGAATCGTGGACACTCCAGCCACGGGATTCGTGAGTTGCTCACGCGCTGACCATACTCGCAGCAGTGCAAAAAGCCGGGGGTTCTGAAGGGGGGTGCGGCCCCCCTCGCCAGCCTCCGTGTTCAACACGGGGTCGGCTGGCTTCCGGCCTATTATAGGGACGGGAGCCAGCCCAGCGGACGCCCCCGCGAAACGGCCTCTGGAGCCGCTACGTGCGGCACGCGCTCCGCGATCCAACGCGGCAGGGCATTGTGGCAGCCACCACACATGTCGCTATCTTCGGGAGAAGCCCGACTGGGTGAGGTCCGACGAGCACCGGATTCGTTCGCGATCAAGGGCTTGGTCGACCTCCAAGTCGAACTCGACCACGGGAACATCACCGAGAGACCACAGATTTACGGTAATCTCATCCAACTGAGCGGCAACTCGACCGCGAGAAGCACGTGGCGGCGCGTACCAGTAGGTTCCGCAAGCGGCGAGTCGTCAATCGACGAGGCCGCCTTACAGGAGATCTTGTTCCGGCACGCGGACATCCTCCCGCTCGGTGAAATCGACCCTGCATACCACAGCTCGGTTCCGGTCTGCGTGGAGCTCGGAACGCGAGCCGGATCCGCCGATGCGTTGTACCTGACGCCGACCGGCCGAATCGTTCTCGCAGAGTTCAAGCTGTGGAGAAATCCTGACGCACGGAGGGAGGTGGTTGGCCAGATTCTCGACTACGCCCGCGTGCTCGCGTCGTGGAGCTACGACGACTTGGACCGGGAGGTCAGGAACCGCACCAAGCGGTCGCCATTTGACATCGTTTCCGAAGCACACGGCGAGGTAGAAGAGCACAGCTTCGTCGATGGCGTCGCCCGCCGGCTCAAACGGGGCGAGTTCCTTCTCCTGATCATCGGCGACGGAATCCGCGAGGGCGTCCAAGACATCGTCGCCTACGTGCAGGAACACAGCGGACTGCGCTTCAATCTCGCGCTCATCGAGGCTGCCGTCTTTCGTCGTGGCGATAGCGAAGACCTGATCATCCAGCCTCGTGTCCTCGCGCGGACCGAACTCGTGCCCCGCACGATCCTCATTCGCAAGACCGTTCTGGAGGAGACCGACGACGATCCAGTTGTCGAACATGAGGCGTCGCCGATCGAGGATGAGAACGAGCGATTCTGGAGGGCGGTGTTGGAAGACTTCGCCTTCGACGATCCCACACCCGAAGTGCCTCAACCCTCCAGCTACTCGACGGCTTGGGTCAAGGTCGAAGGATCGGGATTCCGGGGCTGGGGCCTCTCGTTCGGCGCTTTTCTCAACCGCAACCAATCCGGCATCGGAACCTACCTCACATGGCGTGCAGGCTTCCCCGAGGAAGGAAGGGTCTTTGACGAGATCATCAGCGCCGTGGACGGCAATGAACCTTTGGCGGCCGTGCTCGACGGCTGCAAGCGCTGGACGAATTCGACAGGACAGCCGCGCTTGGGCTTCAGTCGCCATACGGAGTTCGTGGACGGGACAGCCATCCGCGACTTCGAAGAGGCCGTCGAGTGGATGCGCGAACATTTCAATCGTCTGGTGACCGCGTTGCACCCCGAGTGTCGACGCAGGCTGCGTCAGGGGTGAGCCCCGTTGAATAGCTCTCGCCGCCGTCGGCCACACTGCGAGTTCAGGTCCACCGAAGTTCACCAACGTCGCGCGGAATCCCGTTTAGGAATGGGGATGTAAAAAGGGGATGAACCTTACCGCAAAAAACATAAATCATTGTAATATATGCAATTTACGAAATATCCGCAGAATAGCGCTGCTATGCTCCCTCGTCGCTCCTTGTCAGGCGAGCGCTTCACCGCTCTCGGCGCTGACGCGGGGTTTTGCCACGGCCTGCTAGCGGTTGAAGTAGCTCCGCGTCTCCCGCCATACGACGCCTGACAGGAGCAGGAGTCCCACCAGGTTCGGGGCGGCCATGAGCCCGTTGAGGATGTCGGAGATCAGCCACACGACATCCAGTTGCACGACGGCCGCGAGCCCGACCACGAGTACGAACACCAGCCGGTAGGGACGGATCACGCGTTCGCCGAAGAGGTAGGCGAAACTGCGTTCTCCGTAGTAGGACCACCCGAGCATCGTGCTGAAGGCGAAGGTCGCGAGGCCGAGGGCAACCACGATGTCCCCCGCACCCGCGAGCAGGCTCGTGTCGAAGGCGAGTTGCGTCATGTTCGCGCCCTCGGCGCCCGACTGCCACGCGCCCGTCGTGAGGATCGCGAGTCCCGTGAAGGTGCAGACGACGATGGTGTCGATGAACGTCTGCGTCATGGAGACGAGGGCCTGCCGCACCGGTTCGCGCGTCTGCGCCGCCGCGGCGGCGATGGCGCCCGTCCCGAGCCCGGATTCGTTGGAGAAGATCCCGCGCGCGACCCCGAAGCGCATCGCCTGGAGCACGGTGTAGCCGAGCGCCCCACCGGCCACCGCGCGCCCTCCGAACGCATGCTCGAACACGAGCCGGAAGGCCGACGGAATCTGTGCCGCGTTGGATATGAGTACGATGGCGGCGACGCCCATGTAGAGGACGATCATCGCGGGCACGATGACGCTCGCCACGCGCCCGATGGACCGGATCCCCCCGATGATGACGAGGCCGACGGCCGCCGCCGTGACGAGTCCCATGACCCAGTGCGGCACGTTGAACGACTCGTTCATCGCGTCCGCGACGGCCTGCGACTGGACGCCGTTGCCGATCCCGAAGGCCGCGAGGGTCGCGAAGAGCGCGAAGGCGATCGCGAGGCCGCGGCCGAGCCCACCCCGGCCGAGGCCGTGTTCGAGGTAGTACATGGGGCCGCCCGCCTTCTCGCCCCTGGCATCGGTCTCCCGGTAGCGAACACCGAGCACGGCCTCTGCGTACTTCGTCGCCATCCCGAGGAGGCCCGTCACCCACATCCAGAAGAGCGCGCCCGGGCCGCCCGCACCGATGGCCGTCGCGACGCCCACGATGTTCCCCGTGCCGACCGTTGCGGCCAGCGCGGTCATGAGCGCCTGGAAGTGCGAGATGTCGCCCTCGCCCTCCGGTTCGCGACGCTTGACGAGCGCCAGCCAGAGCGCGTGCCCCAGCCGGCGGAACTGGAGGCCGCGCAGCAGCAGCGTGTAGACGAAGCCGGTGGTGAGGAGGAGGATGATGAGGGGGACGCCCCACACCCAGGCCTGAATCGCCTCCAGAGTGCCGACGGTGGAAATTGCTGTCACCTCGTACTGGAGGTCATCGGGGGAGAGCGCGCCGGACTGCCGCGGCGAGCGGACCGTGACGTTAGACGCGCCTCCGAACCGCCGTCAACGTGACGCGACCGGCGGGGGAGCCTGGGGGGCGGGTCCACTTTGGACGGGCGGACGCCTTGCGTACCTTCCCACCGCTGGGCGAAGGCCCGCGCACGACCCCTTGTCCAACTCGTTCTTCGGGATCCCGCGCTTGAACCAGGAACAGTCGGAGCCCGCGGCGGGCACCGCCCCGCCGTCGCCGGAAGCGCTCGAGAGCCTCTCTGGCGCGATCGAGCGGGGGCGCCACCTGGCGCTCATTGCCGCCGAGGGGGCGGGCCTCGCCCCGCTCTACGCGGCAGCCGCCGTGCGGGACCTTGCCGCCGGCGAGGCGGGGGGACGTGCCTTCGTGCTCACCGCGACCGTGGACCGCGCGCGGCGCTGCGCAGCGGGCATGCACGCCGCCGCGCGGGCGGCCGGGCACGAGGTCGTCATCACGCCGGGCGCCGCCGCCGGGGCGATTGGGCGGGCCCCGATCCTCGTCGGGCCTCCGGCCGTCCTGCTGGAGGGCGTGCGAAGGGGCGACATCCCGGCGGGGGCGCTGTGCACCCTGGTCCTCGACGACGTTCGTGCGCTCGAGCCGGCGCGGGCCGCCGTCGAGGCCGTGGTGCAGGCCTCGGGCGACGGGGCCCGTCGGATCGCGACGACCCACGCCCGGGATGCGGGGTTCGACGAGCTGATCGAGCGCTGGCTGCCCCGCGCGCGCCGGTGGCCGAACGAACTGTTCGCCGAGCCGCGGGCCGGGGAGCCGGAGGCGGGCCGTGGGGCGGGCACTCCGATCGCCGTCGCGAGCCAGGCGACGCGCGAGGGCCGGCTGACCCGCCTGACCGAGCTGCTTCACGACCTCACGCGGGCCGGCGCGGCGGCCGCCGCCAGCGTCGAGACGGCCCCCGCCGCCGTCGCGGACGTGAGCGCCGCGCTCTCGCTGGCCGGGCTGCGCGTCGCCGGGTCCGAGGCAGCCGGCACGGCGGAAACGGACGACGGAGAGACCGAGACCGGGGGCGGCGCGGGCGAGACGGACGGCGACGCTGCCGAGACTGACGGCGGCGACGAGGTACGGGTTGGAGCGTGGGGCGAGGTCGACCCCGCCGCCCATGCCGTCGCGTTCGAACTGCCGCCGACGCCGGAACCCCTCGCCCGCGCGGCCGCCGACGCCGAGCGCTGCTACGCCATCGTCGACTCCCTGCACGAACGTCAGCTCGAGCTGACGGCGTTGCGGGCCGGGCTGCGGGTCGCACCGCTGGCCGAGTCCGCCGATCCCGCGCTCCTGGACGACGTGGCCGCCTTCCGGGCCCGCGTCTCCAGCGCGCTGGAGCAGCAGGACCTCGCGGCCGGCGCGCTCCTCCTGGCCCCTCTCATGCAGGAACACGGCGCCGCGCGCGTCGCCGCCGCCCTCGCCGGACTCCTCCGGGCGGCGGACCGCCCGGCCGCCGGGACCCGGGAGGCCGCACCCGGCGACGCACCGCCCGGCGACACCGCGGCCGCGCGCCCCGACACGAGCGCCCGGCGTGCCACTCGCCCCACCTGGACCAAAGTCTTCGTCGGCGTCGGGAGGCGCGACGGCGCGGGCCCCGGCGACCTCGTCGGCGCGATCACCGGCGAAACATCCGTCGCGGGCGGACAGATCGGGCGCATAGACATCCGGCAGAACTTCACCCTCGTCGACATCGATTCGCTGGTCGCCGACGCCGTGGTCCGCGGCCTCGACGGCAGCCGGATCAAGGGGCGCCAGGTCGTCGCGCGCCTGGACCGCGGGGCGCGATGAGCCGGATGAGTCTCGTGCGGCACCTGTTCGACTTCAGCCGGTTCGAAGGCCGCCTCCTCGGGGCCGTCGTCTTCACGGTGAGTCTCACGGTCATCGGGACGATCGGCTTCGCTCTCATGCCCGAATACAACCTGTCGGACGCATTCTTCATGACCGTCATCACGGTCTCGGCGGTCGGGTACGGCGAAATCCGGACGCTCACGGACGGCGGCCGCATCTTCGCGAGTTTCATGATCGCGGGCGGCATCGTCACGCTCGCGATCTGGTTCGCCCTCATCACCGCCACCCTCGTCGAGATGGACCTGACCCAGTCACTCAAGAGACGAAGAACGATGAAGAGGATCGACCGCCGCAGGGACCATGTGATCCTGTGCGGGGCGGGCCGCACCGGCCTGGCCGCGCTGAAGAGGCTCGCCACGCGCGGGACCCCATACGTCGCCATCGAAAGCGACCCCGTGCAGATCGAGGAGGCCCGCCGGATCGACCCCGACGCGCTGGTCATCGAGGGGGACGCGACCGATGACGACGCGCTCGTCGCGGCGGGGATCGAGCGGGCGCGCGGGCTCATCGCCTCGCTGAGCGCGGACACCGACAACGCATTCGTGTGTCTGGCGGCGCGTGAGCTGAACCCGGATCTGACGATCGTGGGGCGGGCGCGTTCCGAGGACGCGGTGAGCAAGCTCAAGAAGGCCGGCGCCGACCGCGTCGTCACGCCCAACTCGACGGGCGGCATCCAGATGGCCTCGCTCGTCCTGCGGCCCGACCTCACGCTCTTCGTCGACTTCGACACCCCCGGCGACGCCGGCGGAATGGGACTCCTTCTGGAGCAGGTGTCCGTGCCGGAGTCCTCCGAGGTCGCCGGACTCACCCTGGCCGAGGCGAAGATCCAGGCCAGAACCGGCCTGCTCGTCGTCGCGATCCGGCGCGGAAGCGAAGGGGGCGGCGACGCCGAGGGGTTCGTCTACAACCCGGGGTCGCAGGAGAGGCTGCGGGCCGGCGACGATCTCGTCGTGCTCGGACCTCCTCGCAGCTTCGACGAACTGCGCGATTTCCTGAGCTGACCTCCGGCGCGGAGCCCGCGGCTCAGAGCTTCTCGGGATTCTCCCGGAAGAAGGGCTGCCACTTCTCCTCGGGGGAGGGCGGTGTGAGGAGGCTCACGATGATAAGGAGTCCGAGCGAGATGAGGACTCCCGGGATCACGATGTAGTCGCTCGAAGCGAAGTCGAACGCGGTGCCCCCGATCGTGGCGGTGAAGTTCACGCCGAACCGGGACAGGAGCGCGATCCCCACGATGCTCCCGAGTCCGCCCGCGATACACGCCACCCCTCCCTGCGGCGTCACGCGACGCCAGAGGAAAGCGGCGAGGAGCGCCGGCGTGAGGCTCGCCCCGACGAGCGAGTACGCGTACAGCGCCATCGCGAGCACGGTGTCGAACTGCGTCAGCAGTACGAGCCCCAGCCCGCCGAACAGGACGACGCACAGGCGCTGCAACGCCAGCTTCCGCCCCTCGCTCGCGTCCGGATCCACGAAGCGTTCGTAGAGGTCCCGGCTCACGTTCGTCGAGGGCACGAGCAGAAACGTGTTGCCCGTCGAGAGTACGATGGCGACCGCCGCGGCGAGGAGAATCGCGCCCCCGACGATCGGCAGGCCGTTGGCGGCGATGTAGAGGATGATCGTCTCCGACGCCGCGCGACCGACCAGTGACACCTGCTCCGGGTCGGCGAGTTCCGGGAAGACCGCCCGCCCGACGATCGCGATCAGGGCCAGCGTCGTCTCGATGAAGACGACCCCGAGGAACATGCCGACCACCGCCTTCTTGGCCGACCCCGCGTCCTTCGCGGAGAAGAACTTCTGGTACATGCCGCTCTCGCCCAGGATGAGCAGGAAGGTGGGCATCGCGACGCCGATGACCCAGAGCACGTTGTGTCCCCCGAGTACGGTGAGATGCTGCTCCGGCAGTGCGGCCGCGATCTCCCCGACCCCGCCGTTCGAGAACACGAGATAGGGGAGACCGATGACGATCCCGAGGGTGATGATGATCCCGTTCAGGAGATCGACGGAGACGATCGACACCATCCCGGCGAGCGCTGTGAACGCCACGATCGTGACGCAGGTGATGATCATCCCGGTCGTGGGCGAGATCGCGCCGTCGGTGACGATGCTCAGGATCCAGCCGCCGCCCCGGAACTGGTAGGCGGCGATCGTGACGTAGGCCAGGATGATCGCGACCGTGCCGAGGACGCGCGCCGCCGCGTTGTAGCGCTGTTCGAGGAGGTCCGGGACGGTGTACTTCGCGATCGAGCGCACGCGGGGCGCCAGGTAGAAGGCGACGAGGAGGCCGACCCAGGCGCCGAAGGAGAACCACAACTCCGCGATCCCCGTGCGGTAGGCCAGCCCGGCCCCGCCGAAGAGCGAGCCCGATCCGATCCAGGTGCAGATGAGGGTCCCGACGAGGAGCGCCACCGGCACGTTCCGGCCCGCCACCATGAAGTCGGCGTGGCTCTTGATCTGCCTGGAGCGCCACACGCCGATCCCGATGAGGACGAGCGGGTAGCCGAAGACGGCGATCGTCAGCAGGTCCATCCGCTACTCCTCTTTCGACATGCGGCGCTTCAGCTCCTCGAGCATCGCGTCCGCCCGCGCCTCCCGCAGGTCCCGCTCGGCCGCAAAATCCCGCTCCGGCGCGCCCGCCATCGGATCGAGCGCTTCGTCCACCTGGCGGCGCGCGTCGTCGAGGTCGCTGCTTCCCTCCATCTTCTCGGCCATGCGGTCGAACGCATCCACCGAGTCGAAGCGGTCGGCGGAGTGCTGGATCGCCTGCGCGCGCCGTTGCTGCACGCTGAGCGAATCCCGCCGCGCCATGGCGCTCTTCAGCTGTTCAGCGCCCTGCACGGCCTCGGCTTTCTGCTGCTGAAGTTCGGCCTGCGTCCCCTCGGCCTTGAGGACGAGTACCTCGAGCCGCTGGCGGTGCCGCGCCGCGAACCGGTTCGCGACCTCGACCGTCTCCGCATCCCCGATCTCGGCGGCCTTCGCGGCCCGCCGCTCGGCGACTCGGGCCGCGTCCTTCTCCCGGTCGGCCTGACGCACCTGCGACTCGAACAGCTCCTCGAGTTCGGAGATCCGTGCTCGCGTATCCACGAGTTCCTGGCGCATGGCGCGGATGACGCGGTCGATGTCGTCCTCGGACGCGCCAGGCTGCTTCGCTTCCATCCGGTCGAGCGCCTCGTCGACCATCTGCCTCAGTTTTCTGAACATGGCCCTGAGTTTAGCAGCCCCCGGCGAAACGCCGCCACCGCTTGCGTTCCGATCTCGCGCCGCGGTTCGCACCGGACCTCACGGTTTGCGATAAATACAATACCCCTGTATAGTATTATCCATCATTGACGCGAACGCGGAGGGAATGGCGGTGAGCCACGCGGGGCCGCATGCGATGGGGATCGCGGAGGGGACGAAACACGACCTCGGCCGTCGGTTGGCCCGTATCCGGGGACAGGTCGGGGGCATCGCCCGCATGGTGGAGGATGAACGGTACTGCCCGGACATCCTGCAGCAGTTCGCCGCCGTTCACTCCGCGCTCCGCGCGGCCGAAAAGGAACTCCTGCTGAACCACCTCGATCGCTGCGCGACGCACGCCATCGAGGCAGGCGGCGACGACGCCGCGCGGGTGCGCGCGGAGATCGCGGATCTCTTCATGCGCTTTGCCGGCAAGTGATGGCCAGAAAGACCTATCGGATCGCCGGCATGCACTGCTCGGCCTGCGTGGGCTCCGTGGAGAAGAGCCTCAACGCGGTGGATGGCGTGGAGGCTTCGGTGAGCCTGCCCGCCGAGTCCGCGACGCTGACGCTCACCCGGGACGTGGGCTTCGAGGAACTCGCCGCGGCCGTCGAAGGGGCCGGCTACGAGATCGAACCCATCGCGGACGTGGACCGCGGAGAGGCCGAGCGCTCGCGCCTTGCGGAGGCGGAAGCCCGCTCACGCGAGGCGTCGAAAACGATGTGGACCGCGTGGGCGCTCACGGTCCCGGCCATGGTGTGGATGCTGCCGGAGATGTTCGCGGGCCTGCGCTGGCCGTCGCCTCTCGTCTTCGATCTCGGCGTCACGGTGCTCGGGGCCGCCGTCCTCGTGGGACCGGGGGGCTCGACGCTGCGGAGCGCGTGGCGTTCGGCGCGGGGCCGCACGCCGAACATGGATGTTCTCATCGCGCTCGGGGCCGGCGTCTCCGTGCTCACGGGCGTGTGGGCGGTCCTTCACGTCCTCGGGTTTGCCCCGATGATCATGAACTTCGCGCCGGTGGGCGCCATGATCGCGGCCATCCACCTCACGGGCCGCTCCGTGGAGGCGAAGGCGCGCGGCCGTTCCTCGTCGGCGATCCAGGCCCTGCTTTCGCTCGAGGCGCCGACGGCCCGCGTCGAGCGGGAGGGCGCGGAACTCGAGATCCCGACCCGGGACGTCGCGGTGGGTGACGTGATGATCATCCGCCCGGGCGAGAAGATCCCGACGGACGGCGTCGTTCTCGAGGGCCGGAGTGCGGTCGATGAATCGCTCGCGACGGGCGAGTCGATCCCGGTCGAGAAGGAACCGGGATCCTCCGTCCTCGGCTCGACGGTCAATCACTCCGGCGCGCTCCGGGTGCGGGCGACGGGCGTGGGCGAGGACACCTTCCTGTCCAACGTCATCCGTCTCGTGGAGGAGGCGCAGACGAGCAAGGTCCCGATCCAGGAGTTCGCGGATCGGGTGACCGCCATCTTCGTGCCCGTCATCCTCGTCGTCGCGCTGGCGGCCTTCGCGGGCTGGTTCGTGGTGCCCGGACTCTTCACGGAGGCCGCGCGCTGGGCGTCGGGGTTCATCCCGTGGGTGAACCCGGAACTGGGCCGCCTCTCGCTCGCGCTCTACGCCGCGGTCGCGGTGCTCGTCATCGCCTGCCCCTGCGCGCTCGGGCTCGCCACCCCCACGGCGCTCATGGTCGGGACCGGCCTCGGGGCGACGCGCGGCGTCCTCATCCGGGACGGGGCCGCCGTCCAGACCCTGGACCGGGCGGACACGCTCGTCTTCGACAAGACGGGCACCCTGACCCAGGGCGCCCCCCGCGTTGTCGAGATCTTCGCGGCCGACGAGGCAGCCGAGGGGCGCGTACTCGCACTCGCGGCCGCGGTGGAGGACGCCTCGGAGCACCCGCTCGCCCGCGCCGTCGTCGAGGAGGCGCGCGGTCGCGGCATCGCCTTCTCCCGGGCGGGCGGCGTGGAGGCCCGGGTCGGGATGGGCATCGTCGGCGAGGTCGACGGCCAGCGGGTCATCGTGGGGAGCGCGCGGCTGCTGCGCGAGGAGGGCGTCCCGGCGGAAGACATCGCCGAGGTAGAGCGGCGTTTCGGCGACGCCGCGCGCACGGTCGCCTGGGTGGCCGCCGGCGGGCGGCTGCTCGGCGCGATCGCGATCGCCGACCCGGTGAAGGAAGACGCGCGGGAAACCCTCCTCGAGCTGAGCCGCCGCGGCTTCCGGACCGTGATGCTCACCGGCGATCATGAAGCCGTGGCGGCCGCCGTCGCCGAGCATCTCGGCATCGACGACTTCCGGGCCGGGCTGCTCCCCGCCGACAAGGTCGAGGCCGTCCGGCAACTCCGCGCTGAGGGCCGCACCGTGGCCTTCGTCGGCGACGGGATCAACGACGCACCCGCGCTCAAGGCGGCGGACGTCGGCATCGCCGTGGGGACCGGCACCGACATCGCGATCGAAGCCGCGGACATCACCCTCGTGCAGGGAGACCTGCGCTCCGTGCTGCGCGCGACGAAGCTCGCCCGCGCCACCTTCCGCAAGATCCGCGAGAACCTCTTCTGGGCCTACGTCTACAACGTCGTCGCGATCCCGGTCGCCTTCCTCGGCCTCCTCCACCCCGTGCTCGCTGAGGCCGCGATGGCGCTGAGTTCGATCTCCGTCGTCACGAACGCGAACCGTCTCCGCCGGACCCGCCTGTAGCGACGTTGCCTTTGCCCCTGCCGGGGCGCATCATAGGCGCCGGTTCGACGGTTCATCCGGTTTCTTCCGAGAGAGGTTCGATGGCCTCACGCTGGGTCGGTCTCGCGCTGGGACTCTGGTTCCTGGGCGCCCCGTTCATCTGGGGATACCCGTTCGGTTTCCTGTGGTGGCACAGCGTGGTGCTCGGCGGTTCCATCCTCGTCGTCACCATCACCTTCAACCTCGGCATCAACCGGATCAGCGGCTGGGGACTCATCGCCCTCGGCGCCTACAGCATGCTGTCGCCCTTCATCCACGGGTATCTCGCCAACGCGCAGGCCTTTTTCAACGACCTCATGTTCGGCGTCATCACCGTGGGCACCGGCGCCGCGATGGGCGGAGCCGGAATCGAACACTCCGACGAGGCCCCCAGCACCGCCTGACCCGGCCTGACCGCCTCGACGTTCCCGCGGGGCTGTATTCTAGAGAACGCTTCCCTCGTGCAGCCAAGTCCCACGCCGTCCATAAACGACACGTTTTCATTGGGTTATCCCGCGATCTAAGCGCCGTTTGACATCCCGGATCGACCAGCCTCATCCCCTTGCATCTCCCACAGTGTGGCCGGTATAATGGTGGGTATGACGCTCCCCCGACGACCACCGAAACGCAAGCCGCGCCGCCGGCATCCCCACAACGCGCTCTCCTCGGCCTTCGTCCGCAACGTGCGCGAGGCCGGACGGTACTGCGACGGTAACGGCCTGTACCTCGATGTCCGCCCCTCCGGGAGCCGGGGCTGGATCCAGCGCCTCACGATCCGGGGCCGCCGCACCGAGCTCGGGCTCGGCGGATACCCCCTGGTTTCTCTCAAGGAGGCCCGGGAGAAGGCGTTCCTCAACCGGAAGCTCGCCCGCGAGGGCGGCGATCCGCTCTCCGAGAAGCGGCGGGCCGAGTCGATGCCCACCTTTATCGAGACGGCCGACAAGGTCTGGAGGCAGCTTCGGCCGGGCTGGCGCTCGGACCGGCACGCGCAGGTCTGGCTGAACAGCCTGGAGCGCCATGTCTTCCCCCGCATCGGCGAGATGCCGGTCTCGGAGGTGACGAGCGCCGACGTGATCGGGATACTGGCTCCGATGTGGCACGAGAAGCCGGCGTTGTCGCGGAAGCTGCGCCAGCGCATGCGCGCGGTCATGGAGTGGGCCGTGGCCATGGGTCTCAGGCCGGACAACCCGTGCGACCGGGTCGGCCCGGTGCTCGGAGTGCAGGGGAACCGCACGCAGCACCTCCGGGCGCTGCCTCACGGCGAGGTGGCGGAGGCGATCCGGACGGTTGAGGCGTCGGGCGGGCGGCCGGTCGTGAAGCTGGCCTTCGAGTTCCTCGTGCTCACGGCGACGCGCTCGAACGAGGTCCGCGGGGCGGCGTGGAGGGAGATCGACGTCGAGGAGGCGGTGTGGACCATCCCGGCCCCGCGCACGAAGGGGAACCGCGAGCACCGGGTTCCGCTCAGCGGGCGGGCGCTCGCGATCCTCGACGAGGCGCGGCGGATCGGGCGGGGCGGCGCGCTCGTGTTTCCGGGCGTGCGCGGCAGACCGCTCGGGCGCACGGCCGTCTGGCACCTGCTCAAGACCTGCGGGGTCGAGGCCGTGCCGCACGGGTTCCGGTCGAGCTTCCGGGACTGGGCGGCCGAGGAGACGGATCATCCGCGCGAGGTGGCTGAGGCGGCGCTCGCGCACAAGGTCCGCAACCAGGTCGAGGCGGCATACCGGCGCACGGACCTGTTCGAGCGGCGGCGACGGCTCATGGATGACTGGGCGGCCTATCTCGCCGGTTGAGGACCGCTCATGGACCGCCCGCTCCGGCTTGGGTGAACGGAGGCCGGGCTGACGATCCGAAGCGCCGCCCTCGCGGCGCGCGGTGGCCTTCCCGCGAGGGACTGCTGATCGGGAGCGACCCCAGGCGGGGGTGGGGATGGGGCTGTCCGGCTCCATCCCCCCAGGCGGCAATCGAGGTCTGCCGAGATGGGGGGTCGCTCCCAGCCACGTCCGAGGAGCGCGGATCGGCATCGGCGCTCCGCCGGTCGTGGTGCAACCGCAGGCGCGGCAGCGACCTGCGCGACCGGGGCTGTGTCCGGCCGACGGCGATTTTCGTGTCCGGCGCCCCCCAAAGCGAGCCGGACACGCAGGACTTGCCACCACCGCCCGTTTCCGGCGCCACTCCATCTCTACTGACTGCCGCTCATCGTCGAAGCCAAGTCCCGCCCCCGCGGGCTGATTCCGTAGAGGTGCCTTCCGCCTCGATCCGTCGGCCGGGCCAGTCCCGCATTGACGAGAGACTGGATCGCTCGCCCCGCCCGCAGCGCTCCGCACCGCAGCAGCAGCCGAACGTCGGCCACGCCGAATGACGAAACGTCCGCGAACTCGACCAGCACCCCGCTTAGCGTCGTCGGTCATGTGCGTTCAGGCGAATCGCGCTCCTGGACGGCGAGCCGCTCGGCCTCGTCCGCCGCAGCCTTGATCGACCGGAACCCCGGGCCCGACCGGTCGGCGGCCGTCGAGACCCTCCGGGAGGCGGACACCGCGTACCAACGGTCCGCGCGGTCGTCGTCGCCTTCCATGTAATGGCCGCGTTCGAGCCGATACCCGACCGATTCGGCGCGGAACCGGTGAGCCCGCAGAATGACGCCTTGATCGAACTCGTTCATCGGCTGTACCCCACGTTCAAGAGAGCGCCCAGCGGGAAGCCGGGTCAATGGCGTGTTGCGGATCGCGGCGGCCGGGCTTCAGCCCTCGACGCAGGCGGCCGAGGAGACGGATCTCCACTGCGAGGCGGCTGAAGTTGCGCTGGCGGCCCGCTCGAAACACGGTCGAGGCCGCCTGCAGGCGCTCCGACCTGTTCGAGCGCCGGCGTCAGCTCATGGAGGATGGGGCGGGCTACGTCGCGGCGTTGCAGGAACCGCCTCCCGCAGCGCGGTGTATCTTGACATCAGGAAGCACATCAGGAGGCGGCGGCAGCGCGTCGCCAGACGCGGGGGGCCACCACACCACTACCAAACCCCCACACCTCCCCTGCCGCCCCTCCGGCTCCCGAATCGAACCTCAACCTAGGCCCTGGGAAATCGGGATGCACCCCACGTCGCTCCGAGAGGCGTTTTTCGGCTGGCTCCCGGCCCGGTAATGGCCGTGAGTATCCATGTCGTCAAGCGGACGCCCGTTTTTGCGAAGCAACCTGCCTCGCAGCGCCCCTTGCGACGCTTCCGCTTCGGGTGCCCGTTCTCGACCGGCGGGACCATCGAAGGGACCCGCGACTAACCCGGTGGGGCAGGGGGAAAGGGGCACCTTGTGGTGGCCGTCACGCTAGATTCTCACGGTCTTAATCCCGTACGATTCTCTCGTGGGCTCCAACTCCGTCGATGATCTCGTAGAAGGTGTCAAGGCAACGTTCGACAAAATCCCGGGTCATGTAAAAGAACCAAGGCTCGTTACCTGAGTGAGCAAGCGAGAAACAGTCCCCCCAGCCTGCGGAGTCGACTCGGTTGGCGAATCTGGTACGATCCTCCTCCGGCCATTCGAGGCCGCCGTGGAACATCTTGTTCCGATACTCAAAGAGAGCCCTCGCGGTCGTTTCCAAGTCGTCGGGCAGGTGCCCCCTCAAGTCGATGTCTTTGGCGATCTGCAGGAACGCGTTAACGACGCCCCGGTGTTTGCGTCGGCCGTCCTTCCACGTCTTCTCGTTCTTGAAGTACCGGACGATTCGGCCGAACAGGGACTCCATGAGTGGAGCTATCAGACCGACAGCGGCCATGCTGTGCGCGGCATCTAGAAACGTGGAGCTGTGCAGCGTGTCGACCCAGTGATCCACCATCCACGAGTCGCCACCGCGTTCCCGGATATCGGCCTCGATCTTTCTGATCTCCGTCGTGAGCTTCTCTTCGGCGTCACGATTGCGCTCAAGGACGATGCGGATCGCGATCAACTGAGACCGGAAATCCGGTTCCAGAACTCCCTCACCGATGTCTCGGTCGGTGATCTCCTCGAGGCCTGCTCCTGCATCGTCGCACATATGCTGCAGGTATTCCTCGATGGAACTCGTGGATTCGCCGCGTTCGGTCATGGGTATGCTGTCCTTAGTTCTTCGTTCATGAAGTACGAGGAGTCTGGAGGCCGCAGGTACAAACTCCGAGCAAGCATTCCATGGTCCGGTGGCAGGCCCAGCTCCGATCTTTCGCCGCTGCTTCGGCCTCGGCCCGCACGTCGGATGCAGCCTGTCCGACTCGGGGTGTCCAAGAAAACCGTGATCAACGGGACTTTCGATGGCTGGGCTGCTGCTCGGCTTGATGCCTCGGATATGCGCGACCGCGCACCCCTTAAATTCGAAAACGACCATAGCTCCTAGGCGCGGGCAAGCACCATAGCACGTTCTTCGATGGTTCCATCGCTGGAGCCTTGTCAACCGTTTACTTCACCCGCAGGACCGTCCCAGCCATTGCAGATTCGCATCGATGATCGCTTCGCCATCGTCGTCCGCGACGCCGACGACTACGAGGCCGGGGGGAATGTTCTCGACGGCCCCGTCGAGGCTGTTCCGGGCGATGCCCGGAGCGGCGTTTCGGCGGCGGCCGCGAGGGCTGGCCGACGACCTTTTGGTGGCTGTCAGCCAGCCGACGCCACGTTGAACGTGGCGGTCTGGCAAAGGGGGGGGCTTCCCCCCTTTGGACCCCCATCTAGCTTGGCCGGGCCGGAGCCTGTCGCAACTTGGTGAACGCCCGCTCGCGGGCGCGCATCCACAGGGCGGACGCCGCGCAAACGAACGAGCCCGCCCAAGCCCAGTAGCCGACCGCCAGATCGCCCGAGGGGATCCAGTAGAGAAGGTTCAGCGCCGTCGCGCCGGTCACGCACCAAGTCAGCCACCGGAGCTTCGCGCGACGGACGCGACCGGTCACGAACAGTGCGAGGAGCACCAGAATGCTGCCGAGCGCGCTCAGCGCTTCGCCCGGATTTCCCCATTCGAGCGCGAGTCGAAAAGCCTCCCAGCCCGAAAGGTGCCCGGCCGCGTCACCGATGGCGGGCAGGACCCAGGACGCCGCGAACATTGCCCCGCCAGCCCGAAGCAGGTGCCGCCACCTCGGCTTGCCCGCCTTGGCGAACTCCCTCGAAAGCGTCTTCGGCTCGCCGATGCCTTGGCGGGCCAGCGCAAACGCGCGAGCGGGGGTCAGGGCGTTGTCCAACTCCAACTCCAGATCGACGTGCGCCCGCAAGTGGTCCTCCAATTCGTCCACCTCGCACGCCGACAGCCCCGCGCCGCGCTCCACGCGCGCGCTCCAGTCCCGAAACGCCGCCTCCGGATCAAACATGCGCTCCTCCCCAAGCCGCTTCGAGTGCCGTGGTCAGCGTCCGCCAACTCGCCCGGTCGCGCGACAACTGGCGCCTTCCCCGTCCGGTCAGCCGATAGTACTTCCGCCGCCGTCCCGCATCGGTCAACTGCCAGCGGCCCGCGATGAGACCGTCCCGCTCCAAGCGGTGCAGGACCGGATAGAGCATTCCGTCGGACCAGTCCACGCTTCCACCCGATAGGACCTTCACCTGTTTGAGCATCTGGTAGCCGTAGCTCTCCCCGCCCGCGAGGATGGAGAGCACCATCGGGCGCGACGAAGCGGCGATCAGTTCCCTGTAGACCGGCCGGCCCAGCCCCTTACGCAATTCGCGCACGAGCTTCCGAGCCTCTCGCTCGGCAGATTCGCGGACAGCGGGGATGAAGGCGAGGAACTTGCCTTCGGACCGGCTCTGCCAAGGGCCGGAACAGGTCGTATCCGGTAGTGGGACTTACATACCTGGGTTGAGTCAGAGAGCGATCGGGAGGGAGCATCGATGCAGGTCAAAGGGTTGAGCCTGTTGGAGTTGGCGGAGAAGTTCCCGACGGAAGCGGCGGCACGGAGGTGGTTCGAGCAGATCGTGTGGCCGGACGGGAACCGGCACTGCCCCCGGTGCGGGAGTCTGGGGACCTACCGTTGCAGGCACGCGAAGATGCCGTACCGGTGCCGGGACTGCGGGAAGTACTTCTCGGTCAAGACGGGGACGCCGATGGCGGGCTCCCCGCTCCCCTTGAGGAAATGGGCCTACGCGATCCACCTGAACATGAGCAGCCCGAAGGGGGTGGCGTCGACGAAGCTCGCGCACGACATCGGGGTGACGCAGAAGACGGCGTGGTTCATGCAGCACCGGATCCGGCAGATCTTCGTCCGGGACCGCCCGGCGCGGTTCGAGGGGCCGGTGGAGGTGGACGAGGCGTACATCGGGGGGAAGGAACACAACAAGCACGTGGACAAGCGGCTTCGCCAGGAGGGCGGGTTCGCGGGGAAGATCCCGGTGGTGGGGCTCAAGGACCGTGCCACGAACCGGGTGTCGGCCTACGTGGTGGGAAGCACGGATGCGAGAACGCTATGGCGGATCATCACGGCGCACGCGGGTCCGGGCTCGGTGATCTACACCGACGAGTACCCGACGTACAGACGGCTGGCGCCGAGCTACCGGCACGGCGCGGCGAAGCACTCGGCGGGGGAGTGGGTGCGGGGCGATGCCCACACCAACGGCATGGAGAGCTTCTGGGCGCTGCTGAAGCGGGCGTACATGGGGACGTTCCACGTGCTGAGCCGGAAGCATCTTCAGCGGTACGTGGACGAGCTGGCGGGCAAGCACAACCTTCGGGCGCTCGGGACCATGGAGAGGATGCGGGAGGTCGTGGTTCACATGGCGGGCAAGCGCCTCACCTATCGGGATCTGGTGTACGGCCGGGGCGCGGCCCGCTACCCCGCCGTGCCCTACGCCTGATCCGCTCGCGCACTTCCGGGTCCGTGGGCGTGAGGAGGATGCGGACCACCTCCGAGAAGCGAAGTCCCCGGTAGAACGGGTTCACGGCAACCGGGTCGAACTCCTTCGGGTCCGGCGGGGGTTCGGTCGCAGCCGGAGGCCGGTTGGCTTCGGTTTCAGGCTTGGTCATGGCTGGCGCTCCCCGATTCGAGTAAAGCCTAGTGGGGTCTGATGATTCGGACGATCCGCCCCGCATCGTCGACCACGACGACGGGCCCTCTCCAGATGTCGTCTCCGTACGGGATCCGCTCGTCCTCCTCGACCGCGCGGGCGGCGTCCGCGTCGGGAAGCCGGTAGGAATCAGCCGCCGCGAGATCGACGGAGTAGCCGAGGTCCGCCAGGGACTGAACGGTGATCGCACTCAAGGGCTCGGGACCGCGATCCAGGTATCCGGTCATGAGTTCGGTGACGAGCACGACTTCCCGCCAGTGGCCGTTCCGGGTGCCCAGGCCGCCGGTGTTCTCGACGGGCACCTTGGCGCCCGTGTAGTTGGCGCCGCCGGCTTCGTCGAACGCCTCGATGGTCCGCCGGCCCGTGAAGTGCGTGTCGGGCTCGTCGTCTTCGGATGCGGGGTTCTGGAGCAATCCGAGCGGTCGCCAGATGGTTCCGATGCCCAGCACATGCCCCATTTCGTGGAGGACCACGTCCTCCAGCTCGCCGCCGCGCTCGAGCCGCTCGAGGTCGGCGACGTCGAACGTCATCCGACCGTACAGGGGCAGCAGGCTCCCGGTCCGCACCCGGCAGGGGCCGGCTCGCGCCAGCGTCCCGCGCGAACCATCGATTTCTTCGATCGCCGCCACGATCATCAGGTCGTCGATCGTCTCGACGTAGCGCTCGAATTTCGGATCGCCGCCGCAGCCCAGGGTTCGGTTCAGCGCAATGTCCGGGAGGTCCGTCGGCGCCAGAATCTTCATCCAGCGCTCGGCAGCCCTGCGGAAGGCTGCCTCCTGGGTTGCGGTCACCGACGTCGCGAACACGAGTTCGATCTGGAACCCGGAGGGGACGCTTGCCACACTCACGCCGAACGCGGAGGAGGCGCTCAGGCCTCCTGGGTCGCTGGCCGTGATCGTCACGGTGGCGTCGCCCGGCGCGACCGCCCGCACGGTCACGACGCTGCCGGACGCGGAGACCGCGGCCACGCCGGCGTTCGACGAGGCCGCCGAGTAGGAAAGCGCGTCGCCGTCGGCGTCGGTAAAGTATGGGGAGGCATCCACCTCCGCCGTCTCGCCGGCGGGCAGCGTCTGTGACGGGATCGTCCCGACCCGCTCCGGCGCCCGGTTGGGCACGGTGACCCGGAACGTCTGCTGCGCCGCCTCGCCCTGCGGGTCGCGCGCCGTGACCGTCACGGTCACGAGCCCCTTCGCAACCGCCGCTACCGTGACGGAATCTCCCGCCGCCGAGACGCCGGCCACGGCGGCGTTCGACGAAGCGGCCGTGAAGGAAAGGCTCTCTCCGTCCGGATCCGTGAAGTAGGCGGACACGTTCACGGTCACCGTGTCGCCCACAGCCAGCTTCAAGGGCGAGATCGTCCCCACACCCTCCGGGGCCCGATTCGGCACGGTCACCGAAAACACCCGCTCCGCGCTCGCGCCATCCGCATCGCTCGCGCGCACAGTGACCATCGCGACCCCCGGGGCCAGGGCCCGGATCGCGATCTCCGCTTCCGACACGGCGACCGTTGCAACCTCGGTTCTCGACGACGTGGCGGTGTAGCGCAGAGCGTCGCCGTCGGGGTCGCGAAAGTAGGCCGATGCATCCACCGTCGCGGTCCGTCCCGCGAACACGGTCTGGACCGGGATCTCGTCCGCCGCTTCCGGCCCCCGGTTCGGCACGGTCACCTGGAACGTCTGCTGCGCGATCAGGCCACGTGGATCGCGCGCCTCCACCGTGACCGTCACAACGCCCCTCGCGTGTGCGGCGACCACGACCGAAGCGCCCGACACCGATGCGGCCGCAGCCGCATCGTTCGACGAACTTGCCGCGTAGGAAAGGGCGTCTCCGTCCGGGTCGCTGAAGTACGGAGACACGTCAACGCTGGCCGACTCGCCGACCGACACCGTCATGGCGGGAATCGTGCCTACGGCCCGTGGTCCCCGGTTCGGCTGAGGGGCCGGCTCCGTAACCTGGTTCCCGTCGCCGCAGGCCGCAGCCCATGCGCCGGCGATCGATACGACCGCGGTCCGGAGTCCGCGTACACATCTCCGCGCCGCGCGAGCGGACGCCGCTCCGTCGCGGCGGGAGGCTTTCCGGTTCACTGCTTGCTGCCGGCGCGGTCCAATCCACGCTCCGTCGCGTCAGCGGCTTGTTTCACAAGATCGCGAGCGGCTCTCGCCCTACTCGACATCGCCGCGCTGCTCTCCGTGCCTGTGACCTCGAACCAATCGAAGCGTTGTGCGGCGCCGCTGTCTCCGCTCCCCGCCAACCAGATATCGGTCACGCTGCCAAAGGCTGCACGAAACGTCGCGTTCGGAGTTAATCTCCAGAGTTCGGTGTCTCCCGCCATCAGGAAGAACTCATCGCCGTCCCACCCAATCGTGACGTCCGTGAACTCGCCCGGCGCATCTCGAATCGCATCCGAGTTACCGCTCTGGTCTCCGAGAAAAAACCAGGCCGACTCATCATCGTCCCAGAGAAGGAACCTGTAGTTGTGCCCTTGACTTTGCGGGCCAAGCGATACGCCAAAGGCCTGATAGCGCGGGTGCTCCGTGAACCAATACATCCGCACGGTTCCATCGTCCGCGGCCCGGCCCATCCTGACCCGGATCGTCCAGTCCGTAAGCACCGGGTCGACCTCGCGTTCCGCGATTCCGAGCAAACCATCCGTGGTGTTGGTCAAGCGCAGGAGACCATCCGCGACGGAGGCGTCGGCGTTCAATATCTCCCAGTCGTCCAGGCTGGCGGCCGAATCGAAGTCGTCCCGGAATCCGGCGCTCGCCGCCACCGTGACCTCGGCGCTCTGAGTCGCCGAAAGACCGCCCGGATCCGTCGCCGTCGCCGTCACCGTCGCCGTCCCGGCTGACACCGCCGTCAGCGTCAGCGTGCTGCCCGACAGGGCGACCGAGACCACGCCCGCATCGCCCGACTCCGCCCCGTACGACAGGTCATCGCCGTCCGGATCGGTGAAGAAAATCGATATGTCCACTTCAGCCGTCTGCCCCGCTGTCATCGTCTGCGCCGGGATCGCGCCCACCGGCTCCGGTGCCTGGTTGGCCGCCTCGACCGTCACCTCCGCACTCTGCGTCGCGCTCAGGCCGCCCGGGTCGGTGGCCGTCACGGTCACCGTCGCCGTCCCCGGCGCCACCGCCGCGAGCGTCAGGCTGCTGCCCTCGATCCCGGCCGCGAGGGCGTCCGCGTCGCTCGATTCCGCCTCGTAGCTCAATCCGTCCCCGTCCGGATCGGTGAAGTAGGCGGACACGTCCACCGTCACCGTATCACCGGCGGACAACGTCTGCGCCGGGATCGCGCTCACGGCCTCCGGTGCCTGGTTGGCCGCCTCGACCGTCACCTCCGCGCTCTGCAAGGCCGTCAGACCGTCCGGGTCGGCGGCGGTCACCGTCACCGTCGCCGTGCCCACGGCCACGGCCGTCAGCGTCAGGCTGCTGCCCTCGAGCCCGGCCGTGACCGCCGCCTCATTGCTCGACCCTGCCGTGTACGTCAGCGCGTCGCCGTCCGGGTCGCTGAAGAAGGCCGCCACGTCCACGGTCGCCGTCTGGCCCACGGTCATCGCCTGCGCGGGAATCGTGCCCACCGCCTCCGGCGCCTCGTTGGCCGCCTCGACCGTCACCCCCGCGCTCTGCGTGGCCGTCAGGCCGCCAGGATCGGTGGCCGTCACGGTCACGGTCGCCGTCCCCGGCGCCACCGCCGTCAGCGTCAGGTTACTGCCGGTCAGCGACACGGTGAGCACGGCCGTGGCCGACGATGCGGCCGTATACGTCAGGGCGCCCCCGTCGGGATCGCGGAAGAACGGCGTCACGTCCACCGTCACCGTCTGCCCCACGGTCATGACCTGGGCCGGGATCGACCCGACCGCCACCGGAGCCACAGGCGCCGGAGGCGGTGGCGGAGGCGGCGGGGGCGGATCCGTCGTCCCGTCTCCGCCGCAGGAGACACCGCCGATGAGAGCCGCAACGAGTGCGCTCGCGAAGCCCAGGGTGCGGTAGCGATTCGTTTTTCCGTTCATTCGGTCAGCCCTCCCGGCTCTTCTCCCGACAGACCCGACGGCCCAACAAGTCGGGTGAAAGGAAACTCTTCCCTAAGAAAAAAGGAGCCCCCCGCGAATCCGCGAGGGGCTCCCGTTTGCCCTCGGTTCGGCTTACGCGGCTCAACCCTTCAAGCCGCCAGCCTCACCGGAGCGCCATCATGAATCGTCGTTGACGAGCGTGATGCGCACCTCGTCCGGGTCGGTGACGTTGGTACCGCTGATGTGAGTGAACGTGCCCGTCACCGTGATCCTACGATCCCGTGTCCCGTCGAGTTCGCCAACCTCGATCTCGAGCTCGATCGTTCCCTTCTTTGCGCCGGACGCGATCGTGATGGTCCGATCGGTGGCGGTCGGGTTCTCGCCCGGGCCGACTTTGGCGATCACCGGATCCTCGTTGTTGTCATCGTCGGGGACGTTGTCGGTCAACGTGAGCGTAACGGTCGTTTCGGCCGTCGCTGCGGTCGCCAACTCCACGGTCACCGTCACCGTGTCGATTACGCCCTCGTCGATCGAGTCCACATCCACCGCCAGCGTGGCGTCGTTGTCCGCTTGAGTCACCGCGACCGAGGCTATGCTCACGTTGCTGTAGCCCCCGCCCGAGGCGCTGTGGGAGATCGTCGTCGCCTCGTTCACCGCATCAGTATCCTCGACGGCCGACACCGTGACCGTCTGGGCAGTCCCGAAGTCGGTGGTGGTGAACGTGAGGGTCGCAGGAGTAAACGTTACGTGCGAGTTGCTCGTGCGCGGCGTCACAGTGACGTCTCCGACCGGCGCGGACTGCAGGCTCACCCCATAGGTGGCTTCGCCGCCTTCCGGTACGGACAACTTATCCTCGGTCACGTTGACTCCGAGGCCCCAGTTCACCGAGAAGTTGCCGGCCGAGTACATCGACTCGTTGCCGTTGTCGTCGCCCTCATGGTCGACGGCCGAGTCCGTCAGCTTGAGGTTGAAGCAGAGGTTCTCCATGCCGCCGCCCGGCGCCCGCCCGATCGTGACCGACTGGCTGAACTCGATCGTCTTGGTGTCGTTCTCCAGGTCGTACTTGCGAGCCCGCGACCGCGGCAGCTCGGTATCGGTCGTGTCGTCACCGCCGCAGATGTCGTTCGAGCTGCCGTCGCCCGTCCCTTGCATCATCACGGTCAGCAGGGCTTCCTCGACCGGGTTCGCGTCCTTGATCGTGCCGCTCACCACCACCGTGATGGACGAGGAAGAGCCCGCGTTGATGGCGCCACCGGGGCTCGCGCCCAAGCTGAACGTCGGCGCCTTCGTGTCCTTGACGAACGAGTAGAGTGCGACACTGCCGTTGCCCGGCGTGCTGCGGTCCCACGCGATCGCGCGCAGCCGATACGCCCCGTCGTCCAGACCGGCGATGCTACCGCCGTACGTATCGTCACCGAACCTGCTAGAAACGCTCCAGCCCGCGTTGGCCGTTCGGTACGCTCCGCTGTAGTACCGCTGGGGCGTGAATAAGCAGCACCCGCTGCCCTCATCGCCCGTCTCCAGATCCGGATCGTTGGCGTCGAAGAAGATGAACTCGGCGGTAGGACTCGCAGTGGTGCCGCGTCCCTTGAACACGACTTCGCCTTCCGGCTCGACGTCGGTGACCTCCGGTGGCGTCTTGTCGACGCCGAAGGCCGCGGCCGACTGAATCCGGACGTTCCCGAGCCACGTCGAGTTGCCGATCGCGTCCGTCAACTCCTGCAACTCGGCGGTGTAGCAGTCGAGTCCGCCCTCGTCGCCCGGATTGGCCTCCGCGTCGTCCTCGGGCAGCTCGGCGATGTTACGTATGTCGTCCATCCCGTCACCGGCCACGAAATCGGTGCTCGACCGGGAGTCGGTGTTAGCCGCGATCGTGCAATCGCCCACCGCGATGACCTCGTTCACACCGCCCACGCCGGCCTCCGCGACGTCCGATACGACCAGGCGCGCGGGAGACGAACTCGAACCGGGGGAGAACATGTTGCCCGTCGCGCTGCCGATGCTTCGGGTGACGCGCCTGCCTCCGGTGACGTAGCTGATCGCGACTTCCGAGTCGCCGTCGTCGTCGTTCAGGCGCGGTGCGCTGAAGTCGAACTGGAACGGACCTTCCTTGTGCGTATTCGCCGCATTGCCGTCCTTGCGGAACTCGCCGCTCACGTCGAGCCCGTCGGCGTTCTTGATGAGACCCCGGTTCTCGATCCAGAACTCGTTCTCGCCCGGTATGTTCTCCACGGCGCTGTTGCCCGTCCAGGAAGCCGTGCTGATCGGCCATGTGAACGGCGCCTCGTCGTCGACCGGATCGTGCGGCCTGCCGTTGGCCCGCCTGAAGCTCAGCAGACCGGCACCATAAGCGGGCTGTGGATCCGTCGCCACCGGATCCGGACGCGCCGTGTTCGTGTGGATGCTGCCGAGTTGCATCGAGCCCACCGTTGTGCCCTTGTAGGACACTGGGCAGGCGTGGAAGCTGTTCCGGTTCTCGTCGTCCTCGCCCGGAGGCCCGCCGTAGAACGTCAGACCCTTGGTCGTGTTCGACACCACGGAATTCGCACCCGCCTCGTGGGCGATGATCACGTAGCCGGAATTCTTCAGCGTGATCGGCTGCGTGGCGACGACCTCGCGCCGCTCGCCCTCCGCGGTGACGAGGAACGCGCCGAGGTTGTACTCGCCGTTGGCGTAGCGCGGTTGCAACTGCATCCCCACGCACTCGCCGTCCACGGCGTTGGTGTCGAAGAAGCAGTCCACCTCGATCTGCCCGCCGGATGCCGCGAGATCCGCGCCGATGTTGCCACGGCACTGAATCTCCTCGTCGTTCAGGGTGAGGCCGATCCCCGCGACCGTTTCATCGTTGTTCTGGACGTCGAGGATGACGGCGACATCACCAAACACGTTGGTCGGGTTGATGGACTTCGACCGGTCCTCCACGTTCCGCAACCCGAAGATGGCGACCGTCGCCTCCTTCACGCCGCTCTGGCCCACCGTCACGTTGAATCCCTGGTTGGCCTGGAGGCCCGCCGGATCGGCCGCTGTGATAGTGACGACCGCGCTTCCGCGCGCCACACCGGTCACGGTCGCGGTCG
>NZ_CANPVT010000031.1 GCF_947581735.1 Candidatus Palauibacter soopunensis | reverse complement strand
ACCACCGCAAGTTCGCCGACGCGATCATCGAGCAGATCCGGCAGGGCACCGCGCCGTGGCAGAAGCCGTGGGCGCCGGGCGAGCGCGTGATGCCCATGAACGTGGACACCGACCGCTCCTACCGGGGCGGGAACAGCCTCCATCTCGCCTCCGTCCAGCAGGAGCAGGGCTACGGCGACGTGCGCTGGGGCACCTACCGCCAGATCCAGGCGCGCGGCGGACAGGTCAGGAAGGGCGAGCGCGGCACGCGCATCCTCTCCTTCCAGGACAAGAAGCGGATCGCCGTGACCGACGAGCAGGGTCGGCCGAGGAGGGACGCCGAGGGCAAGAAGGTCTACCGCTACGAGAAGCTCAAGGCGCCGTTCGTGCGCCAGTACACGGTGTTCAACGCCGAGCAGGCCGACGGGCTGCCCGAGCGCGCCAACCCGACGCCCGAGCCGCTCTGGAAGGTGCACCAGGAGGCCGAGCGGGTCATGGAGGATGTCGGCGTCCCGGTCCGCCACGTCCAGGGCGACCGCGCCTACTACCACATGAAGCGCGACGAGATCGTGCTGCCCGAGCGCGGGCAGTTCCCGTCGGCGAACCACTACTACCAGACCGCGCTCCACGAGCTGGGCCACAGCACCGGGCACAAGGACCGGATGAACCGCGAGACCCTCATCGAGGGGATCGACGGCGGGTTTGGCTCGCCGCAGTACGCCCGCGAGGAGCTCAGGGCCGAGATCAGCGCGATGATGACCGGCGAGCGCGTCGGCGTCGGACACGACCCGAGCCGGGGCGCGGCCTACGTCGAGGGCTGGATCCAGGCGCTCGAGGAGGACCCGCGCGAGATCCGGCGCGCTGCGGCGGACGCGCAGAAGATCTCCGACTTCGTGCTCGACCGGCACCGCGAGCGCGTGGCCGCCCGCGATCCCGTCGCCGTGGCGGCGGTTCGCACGCCCGCGCAGGGACCGCAGAGGATCGTTGTCCCCGTGCCGAGGATCCCGGTTCCCGAGCGCGGCTTCGGGCCGAGCCGCTGAGCCGTGAGAGGAAGAGAGATGTTCGGCCGCGAGGCCGAACCGGACCCCCGTTCCGCCGCGCCACCCAGCCGCGCGAGCCATCGAGCTCGGATGCGGAACGGCCATCGCCGAGAATACGCCGCGGGCCGGGACGGCGGGTCCATCTCCTTCCCCGACCGCTGCGCCGGGGCGCTGACCGACATCGGCGTCCACGGCGCGGTCTCCCACCGCGACATCGCCGAGCTCCACTTCGGCGGCCATCCGTTCACCACCCGGCGCGCCGTGAACGCCTGGATCCGGGACGGTCTGGTCGAGGAACACCGGGCCACCGGACCGAAGGGCAACCCGTTCAAGATTCTCTCGCTCACCCCCAGGGGCGTGGCCGAGGCCCGGAAGCTCGCCGCCGAGCGCGGCATGGACCCCCGGCAGGAGATCCGGCTCGCCCGCGTCCGGCCCGCCGAGGCCGCACACGACACCGCCATCCACCGCGCCTGCCGGATCGAGCGGAAACGGCTCGAAGCAAGGGGCGCCACCGTGCGGCGCGTCCGCCTCGACACCGAACTCAAGAGCAGGATCGCGCGCGCCAGCGAAGGCGCGCGGAAGCGCGGCAAACGGGCCGCCGACACCGAGCGCCACCGGATCGCGCGCGAACTCGGGCTCCCCATCGACGAAGACGGCCGGGTGCTCTACCCGGACGCCCAGATCGAGTACGAGGACGCGGACGGCCGGACCGGCCGCGTCAACGTCGAGGCCGTCTCCGGCAGCTACCGCGAGGCGGCCGTCCGCGCCAAGGCCGCCGCCGGGTTCGCGATGCACGCCAACGGACCCGCGGCGGCGGGGCTTCTCCGCAGGCTGGGCCTCGGTAGCGACAGCGGCTCCTGGCTCCGTGGTCCGGCCGACCGCGATCCCGCCACAGTCGAACTCTGAAGAAGAAGGAGAACCACGATGCAGCCCTGGAAGATCAGCGCGGGACTCACCGCCGCAATCGCCGGATCCGCGTTCCTGATCGGCGGTGCCCGCCTCGAATACCTCGCGCCCCACTGGCCAAGGGTCCTCGCGGAGCACGGAGTCGCGCTCGCGCTGCACGCCGCGCTCGCCCTCACCGCCGTCGCGGCCACGATCTACGCGGTTGCCCGCACCACCGGGCTCGCCGACCTCGGGCGGCGCGTGGATCTCGCCGAACGG
This sequence comes from Candidatus Palauibacter soopunensis, assembly GCF_947581735.1. NCBI lineage: Bacteria > Pseudomonadati > Gemmatimonadota > Gemmatimonadia > Candidatus Palauibacterales > Candidatus Palauibacteraceae > Candidatus Palauibacter > Candidatus Palauibacter soopunensis. The sequence continues at coordinate 2,612 of NZ_CANPVT010000031.1, read as the reverse complement.
TCCGTCCGGCGCGGCGAGGGCGATCCCGGCCTCGCCGACGCGCTCCATCAGGATAGGCAAGGAGAATGGAAATGACCCGCAGGCGCCGAAAGAAGAACGAGCCCGCGTCCGTCGAGGGCCTGCCCGCCGACTGGCGCAAGCAGGCCAAGGCGCTCCGCCGCTACGGGGGCGAGACCCCGGCCACGGCGATCGAGCGGTGCGCCGACGACCTCGAAGCCACGATGCGCGAGCAGGACGAGACCACGTTCTCGCTCGTCGAAGCCGCTCACGAGAGCGGATACTCGAAGGACCATCTGGGCCGCCTCGTGCGGGAAGGCAAGATCCCCAACGCCGGAAGGCCCAACGCGCCCAGGATCTTGCGCCGGCACCTGCCCCTCAAGGCGCCGTCCGGCCCGCGACTGGCGGAGAGCGCCGCCCGCCGCGATGTTTCCAACGAGCAGATCGTGCAGTCCATCATCCGGAGAGGAATGGAAGATGGCACGCACGAAACGTGACAGGCGCTCCTACAGCGCCGGAGAATGGGGCCGCAACCGGGTCAGGGTGTTCCCAGACCCCAAGACCGGCCTCTTCCAGATAGAGTGGCGGGAAAACGGGCGCAGGCTCACCCGGTCGCTAAAGCACCGCGACTGGAGGCGCGCGAAGCGGCAGGCCGACGAGGCCGCCGCCGGGTTCGCGAAGCCGGAGCCGAACGGCAAGCAGAAGGACGCCGACCCCGGACCGCTCACGCTGGAGACGCTCTTTGACATCTACGGTGAAGAGGTGACGCCCACCAAGGGCATCCACACGCAGCGCCACGACCGGACCGCGATGAGGATGTTCCTCGGGCTCTACGGACGGAACCGCGATCCCGCGACACTCTCACAGAGGGACTGGGACCGGTTCATACTCGCGCGGCGCTCGGGAAGGATCGGACCGAGCGGAAGGCCCGTGTCGGACCGCATGATCGAATGCGACCTCAGGTTCCTGATCGCGGTCTTCAACTGGGCCGCCAAGTCCAAGGACGAACGCGGCCGCCCGCTCCTCGTGGCGAACCCGTTCAGGGGACTCAAGATCCCCACGGAGAAGAACCCCGTCCGGGTCGTTCTCTCCGAGGCCGAGTACCAGGCGCTGCTGAAGGCGTCCAAGCAGGTCAACTGGCGGTTCCGCGTCGCGCTCGTGCTCGCGCACGAAACCGGACACCGCATCGGGGCCGTCCGGCAGCTTCGCTGGTCGGACATCGACTTCGAGGGCAGGACCATCCGGTGGCGCGCCGAGCACGAGAAGACCGGATACGAGCACCGCACGCCCGTGACCGCCGAGGCGGTTGCCGTCCTCGAAATGGCGCGGCGCGAGAGCGCCAAGGGCGGACACGCCCCGGTCATGCCGTCGCCGAGGGACCCCGCAAGCTGCGTCAAAAGCTCGCTGGTCCGCGCGTGGTGGGAGAGGGCCGAAGCGCTCGCCGGACTGGAGCCCAAGCGCGGGAGAGGCTGGCACTCGCTCAGGCGAAAGTTCGCGTCCGATCTCATGCATCAGCCGCTCAAGGTGCTCTGCGAACTCGGTGGCTGGAAGTCGGCCAAGACCGTGCTGCGCTGTTATCAGCAGGCCGACGAAGCGCAACTCAGGACCGCGCTCGAAGACCGGCGCAGAGCCGCGGTCTGAGCAGACCAGCGGGAACCGAACGCCGGGAGTCCGACCCGACAATCCCGTAACCCTCACGGATCAAACCAGTTGGCAATCTCATTGCCAAAGCTGGGACAGCGGAAGCAGATCATGGATTCGACACGGTCTGGCAGGCGGGATCCCTCCCGAACTCACCAACCTTGGCAGCCTGAGGGAGCTTGATCTCGGCACCAACGATCTGACCGGTCCCGTTCCGCCCGAACTCGGTCGCTTGGAGAGCCTGGAGTCTCTCGACCTTGGCGACAACGACCTCTCCGGTGTGATCCCTCCCGAACTCACCAGCCTCGCCAACCTCCGGCAGCTTGGTCTCCGCTCCAACGACCTGACCGGCCCGATCCCGTCCGAACTCGGCGACCTGGCGAGCCTGGAATCCCTCTACCTTGGATACAACGGCCTCTCCGGTGCGATCCCGCCCGAACTCGCCGACCTCGGGAAACTCAGGCAGCTTGGTCTCGGCTCCAACAATCTGGCCGGTCCGATCCCGCCCGAACTCGGCAACCTGGCGAGCCTGGAGCACCTCGACCTGGTCGGCAACCGATTCTCCGGCCCGATCCCGCCCGAGATTGGCAACCTTGTGAGCCTGAGAGAGCTTTTTCTCTCCTCCAACAATCTGATCAGCTCGATTCCGCCCGAACTCGGTCGCCTGGCGAGCCTGCAGTTCCTCTACCTTGGATACAACGACTTCTCCGGTTCGATTCCGCCCGAACTCTCCAATCTGGGGAGCCTGGAGGTGCTGAACCTCGTCTCCAGCAGTCTGACCGGGCCGATCCCTCCCGCACTAGGCAGCCTTGGGAGCCTGTGGCAGCTTGACCTCCGGTCCAACGATCTCGCCGGCCCGATTCCGCCCGAACTAGTAGAGTAAATGATAAAGCGTGCAATATCAATGTGTTAGCGATTTTTGTCGAGCGTGTGTATCACTTCAAATATGCAGACATGAGGAAGAGCTTACGCGA
>NZ_CANPVT010000030.1 GCF_947581735.1 Candidatus Palauibacter soopunensis | reverse complement strand
CCGGCACGTTCTGGGACGGCGCGACGGGCAGCGGCATGAACTGGCGGCTCGCGCTGTCGGAACTTGAAGCCGAGCGGTCGCACCTGAGGCTCGACGGCGAACCGGTGATCCTGTACTCGCTCCTGTCGCCGCCCGGGCAGGCGCACGCGAACCTGCTCAAAGACCTGTACTGCCTGGACGCGGTGACGACCGTCTCGCTCGAATGGCGGCCGTGGACGGTGGAGGCGGCGCGCCGCCGGATCCGAAGCGCGCAGCGCCACTACTTTTCGCGCCGCTATTCGATGATGGCGCACGCGCAGGACGCCCAAGGCACGGCGGCGGCGATGGTCGATTCCGCTGCCGCCGCGGAGTCGGACCGTCTGGGAGCCGCGCTGGTCGAACTCGAAGCCGACGGCGTGGCCTACGGCGAGGCGTCGCTCACCGTGGCCTTGCACGGCGAACTCGAAGGAATCGAGCGGCTGGACGGCGACGTGCGCCGCCTGTTCGCCGCGCACGACGCGAAGGTGATCCGGGAGGGCTACGGCCAGCTTCCCGCGTGGTTCGCGCGGCTCCCGGCCCAGCCGCGCAAGCGGCAGGTGCGGAGGGTGTTCGTGTCGGCGGGTCTCGCGGCGTGCCTCGCGCCCGTGTTCGGGCCACCGAGGGGGAACCGGAAGAGCCGGCATCTCGACCGCGAGCCGCTGGCGGTGTTCGAGACGCCGTGGCGCACGGCGTACCGCTACGACCTGTTCGCTGGCGACGTGGGCCACACGCTGATCCTCGGGGCGACGGGATCCGGCAAGAGCTTTACGCTGAACTTCCTGCTGGTCGAGGCGCTCAAGTACGATCCGCGCATCCTGATTCTGGACCTGGGCGGCTCCTACCGCTGGCTGACCCGCTTCCTCGGGGGCCGGTATCTGGAGCTCGCGCCCGGAGAGCCGGAGCCCACGCTCCGGCTTACACCCTTCGCGCTGCCCGCCACCACCCGCACGTTCCAGTTCCTGACCGGCTGGGTGCTCCGGCTCCTGAAGCTCGGAGGGTACGAGGCAAGCGGCGCGGACACGAGCGAGATCCGCGCGCGGATCGAGGATCTGTACGCGCTCGGGACGGAGCGCCGGACGCTCAGCGTGCTGGCCGGCTCGCTCCCGTCGGCGATGTGGCCCGCGCTGAGCCGCTGGACGGAGGGCGGCGCGTGGGGCGCGTTCTTCGACAACCCCCCGGCGGGTGGGGCGGACATCGAATTCAGGGACTGGCAGGTGATCGACCTGGCGGGCGCGGCGGAGCACGCGGACCTGTGCGAGGCGGCGCTCGCCTACCTGCTGGAACGCATGCGGCTTGAGATCGAGGACCCGGCCGAGACCGCGCGGCTCAAGCTGATGGTCGTGGACGAGGCGTGGCGGTACATGCAGGACCCCGCCGTGCTGAACTACCTGGCCGAGGCGGCCAAGACGTGGCGGAAGAAGAACGCCGCGCTCGTGCTCGCGACGCAGTCCGCCGTGGACGTGACGGGGACGCCGGGCGCTTCGGCGCTCCTCGAATCGATCCCCACCAAGCTGTTCCTCGCCAACGCCGAACTGCCCGACGAGGCCGGGGCGCTGTTCCGGCTGAACGAGTCGGAGGTCGCCCGGATCCGGGCGCTGACGCCCAAGCGCGAACTGTATCTCCGCCGCCCGGACGAGGCGGCGGTGCTCCGCCTCGAAGTCGATCCGGAGAGCTACTGGCTCTACACCTCCTCGCCGCTCGACGCCGAGAGGCGCGCCGAAGCCGTGGCGAGGCACGGGCTGGTCCGGGCGCTCGAAGCGCTCGCGGGCCGAACCCATCCCACCCCACCAACCGAGAGGACGTGAACACCATGAAGGCAACTCCAACCGCTGCGATCCTGCTCGGGATCGTCGTAGTCCTGCTGACGCTGCTTCTGGCCGTGGTTCCCTGCGATGCCGCCGCGCAGCAAGCGACCACCGATGCCGCCCTGCTCCGCGTGCCGGTGCCGCAGGAAGGCGAAGAGCGGATCCCCCGGCTCCGCGCGCGCGTGCGCCATACCACGGTCATCGTGCTTCCGGCCGGGGAGCGGATCCTCGACTTCGTGGCCGGCGACTCCGAGTACTGGCACCTGACCGGCGCGGCGAACGTCGCGTACCTGAAGCCGCTGGCCGAGGATGCGGCGACGAACGTGGCGCTCGTCTGCGAGTCGGGGCGCATCTACTCGTTCCTCGTATCGGAAAGCGGTGAGAAGCCACCGCATCTCGTGGTCCGCGTCGAGGCGGGTGCGGAAGCGACGGCCCTGTCCGGTGCTCCTGGGTTCGTGGCCCGGAGCGAAGTCTCCGCCTACCGCGAGATGGCGGCGCAGGCGGCAAGCGCCTCGCGGCTGGCCCGCGAGGAGGCCGAAGCCCGGATCGTCGAGGCGCGCGACCGGGCCGAGGCGGAGATCGAGGCGTTTCGTGCCTCTTACCCCGAGCGGCTCCGGTTCGAGTACCGGCTGGACCGTGATGCGTCCGAGCGACCGTTCCGGGTCGAGGCGATGTGGCACGACGGGGAGTTCACCTATCTCCGCTCGCGCGCACAGGAGTCTCCGGTGCTCTACGAACTCCAGGACGGCGAACCGAGCCTGGTCGCGTTCGATCTCGCCGCGGACGGCCTCTTCGTCGCCCGCCGCGTTCTCGGCGACGGCTGGCTCCGGATCGGCAACAAGCAGCTGCGCTGGCGGTTCGAGCCCAGGGAGGGTTCGAGATGAGCCTCTGGAAGCGGTTGGTGAAGGAGCCGAAGGGCGCGCTGCCCGGCGGCTTCGTCACGAAGGTCGGGATCGCCCTGATCGCCGTGCTCGTGGCCGGGCTGCTGCTGTCCTCGTCGTTTTCCGGTCCCGACGAGACGGCCGAGGGCGTCGCCCCCGCGCCGGCGCGTCCCGTGGACGACCGCACGGGCCGGTCGCTCGATGGGCGCTTCAGCGACGAAACCAACCGCCAGAGCCAGCAGGCGGCGGCGGATGCGGACCGGGAGGGGCGACAGTCCGGTGCCCCAGGGCAGGAACCGGCCGGGCAAGACACCGCGGCAAGTTCAGGTGGCACCGGGACTGCCGTGAGCCGGGCCGAGTTCGAGCTTCGCGAGGCGCTCCGGCTGGAGGAGGTCGAGCGCCGGACGCGCTCGCTCCGCTCATTCCCCGTTGCGCAGTCGCACCGGGATCCGAACGGACCCCCGGATGCCGCGGCGTCTCCCTTGGTGCCCGAGTCTCCCGACGCGGCACTCGACGGAGCGCTTGCATCCCTCGGGCAGTCCCTTGCCGCTCTTGAGGCCGAGATGGCGGTCGGGCTGGCCGCCGGAGAGTTCGCGCCCGGCGTCGGAGACCCGGCACTGCGGGCGGATGTTCCCGCCGCGTTTCGCGCATCCGAGCCCGCCCGCTTGGTCCGGCCGCACGACCCGCCGGGCTGGGAGCGCATCCACGAAGGCGCGTTCCTCGAAGCGGTGCTCGTTACCCAGTTGTCGGGCGAGTTCCCCGGTCCGGTGCTCGCCATGGTGTCGGTGCCGCTCTATTCGCCCGACCGGCAGCGGGTGCTGATTCCGCGCGGCGCGCGCGTCGTCGGCACGGCCCAAGCCGTTCAGGACCGGGACCAGACCCGGCTTGCCGTCGCGTTCCACCGGCTGCTGCTGCCCGACGGAAGCTGGGTGGATCTTGAGTTCACCGGCCTCAACCAGATGGGCGAGAGCGCGCTCGGCGACCAGGTCAACCGTCGCTACCTCTCGACGTTCGCGGCTGCCGGAGCGGTCGGCGCGCTGA
>NZ_CANPVT010000029.1 GCF_947581735.1 Candidatus Palauibacter soopunensis | reverse complement strand
ATGTAATGCGTTTACATGATACAAGCAAACGGAGGGGGTGGGATTCGAACCCACGAGACTCTTTCGAGTCAACGCCTTAGCAGGGCGCCGCCTTAAGCCACTCGGCCACCCCTCCGCAGGATGTTTCCGTCCTGATTGGCCCGCCAGGACTCGAACCTGGAATCTTCTGGTCCAGAGCCAGACGTGTTGCCAATTCCACCACGGGCCAACGCCCCAATGAGTCGGGCCGTCGATAATACTTGAGGGGGGTCGGCGCTTCAAGCGGTGGTGCGCCGCGGCCGCCGCAATGGAGTTAGTCGTCGGGAGCGGAGGCTTCGCGGAGCTTGCGGAGGCGCTCCGCTTCGTCGGCGGCCTCCGCGATCGTTCGGAAACCGTCTCCGGAGCGCGGGGCGTCATTGTCTTCCAGCGGTACGGCGTACCAGCGATCCGCGCGATCGTCGGACCGGTCCATGTAGTGGCCGCGCTCGAGCCGAAATCCATCGAGTTTCGCTCGGAAGCGAAGCGCCCTCACGATCACGCCGGGGTCGAACTTGGCTGGAGACACGATCACGACTTCCACGTAAATGGTACGCCGCGGCAGACAGTGGTCGTAATGTGCGGCCCACTTTCGGAATAGTCGGACGGATAGAACATCTTCTTCACAATCCCTGCAACTCCGTGGCGGGGCGACAGCAGAAACCTCCACAAACTAGGTGCGAATGGGCGCATGGGCTACGCCCGCCCCGGGTGTGGCGCGCTGCATGAAATGGATCGGCTGCGGCCGCGCGCGGGCCGGTCCGTCCTGGACAGATAGGCGCGGAGCCGTTCGACCTCCTCGGGCGGGAGGAGCGTAACCGGTACGGCTGGAGCCGTTCCGCCGGCATACCGGGACATCGGGACGAGTCGGTCGTGAAAAACAATCGTCGCCGCAGTCACGGCCCGCCGTACGGCCTGTGCGTCGAGGTACGGGTCGAGGGCCTTGAAGTTGATTCCAAGGGCAAAGTCCCGAGCGGCGAGTTCCGCCGCGAACACGCGCACGGTCTCGCTTCGGGAGAGAAGCACGACGAATCCGCGGCGTATTCGGCGTCGGACGAGTTCACGTTCGCGGGTGCCACCGGCGAGTGAAATCGGAACGCACTCGACGGTGCCGGATCGGCGCATGCGCGAGAGCAGTTCACGCCGGAGGATCACCGGAGTGTTTTCGGGCATCTGGCGCGCGGAGTCGACGGCGTGAACGACGAATCCGCACGCATCTTCCAGTTCCGCGGCGAGCACGGCCCGCAACCCGGCGCGAGGTTCGCACAGGGTCACGGGATGCGGATGCGGGCTCCGCGCCCCATCCACGATCCGCTCGAGTTCGTTGAGCAGCCGCCAACGTGAGAATCCCCCCGCGTGCGCGTGCCTCAGCAGATCCAGTACCGCCGTCCTCGGCGCCATCTCCACCGCCGGTGCTGGGCGGAGGCGGCGCGGGCGTATCGACGCGCGGGGGCGCTGTCCCTTCCCGGGTTCGATCAGGTTCCGCCGCCGCAGCCGCGCGAGCGCGGCGCCGACCGTCCCCCGGTCGACGCCGAGCCGGCGCGCCATTTCCCTGGCCGACGGAAGCGGGGCCCCGGGCCGGACGTGTCCATCCCGAATCCCGGCCTCCAGATCGGCCGCGAGTTGTCGGCGGAGCGGTATGTAGTGATCCCGCGAGAACGGTGGAAGTCCGCATCCACGCGCCATGTGTCCGAGTCTCCCTGTCCTGGGGCTGCCTGTCGACGGGAGTATGGAGACGGGGTCTCAACGGGGGATCAACTCGCCGGTTTTCTCCGAAGGGCTGCCAGGAAATCGTCCACGCCGCGCGTATTGAGGACGTGTTCCGGGGTGAGCCATGCGCGGCGCGCCTGCTCGATGCCGTAGGTCGCCAGATCCAGGTGGTCCGGCCGGTGCGCGTCGGTCGCAACCACGACGGATACGCCGAGTTCGCGCGCGCGCCAAAGGTGGCTGTCCTTCAGGTCCAGACGGTGGGGGTGCGAGTTGACCTCGACGGCGACGCCGAACTCGGCGCAGGCGTGCAGAATATCGTCGATGTCCACATCGATCGGACCGCGCCGGTTGATGAGCCGTCCCGTCGGGTGTCCGAAGATCATCGAACGGGGGTGCGCGAGGGCCTTCAGCACGCGTGCCGTCTGCCGCGCCCGGTCCAGCCCGAGGAAGGAATGAACCGAGATGATCACGACGTCGAGTCGTTCGAGCATCTCGTCCTCGAGGTCCAGCGATCCGTCCCGCAGGATGTCGACTTCCAGCCCGCGCAGGATCCGGATCTCGGGGTGCGCGGCCTGCACTTCCGCGATCTCGTCCCACTGGCGTCGAAGCTTGGCGGCATCGAGACCCTCGACCATCGCCAGCGCCTTCGAGTGGTCGGTGATCGCCATGTACTCGTAACCGCGCGCCGCGCACGCCTCGACCATCGTCTCCAGGGAAACGCGGCCATCGGACCAGGTGCTGTGCATGTGGACGTCCCCGCGCAGATCGGACCTCTCGACCAGATGAGGCAGTTCTCCGGCGTCGGAAGCCGGGAACTCTCCGCGGTCGCGTCGTATCTCCGGCGGAAGCCAGGAGAGATCGAGTGCCCGGTACACGTCCTCTTCCGTCGCGCCCGCCACCATCTCTCCCTCGGAGGCAATGCCCCGCTCGCCGAGCGCATCGCCGAGCGACTCCTCGGGAATCGTGAACACGCCGTATTCGGACACCCGCAGCTTTCGTTCGAGCGCGCGGCGGCGCAGGCGGATGTTGTGTTCCTTCGACCCCGTGAAATAGATCAGCGCCGCTCCCCAGCTCTCGGGCGGCACGACCCGGAGGTCCACCTGCAACCCGCTGCGCAGACGCACCGAGGTCTTCGTTCCGCCGGCCCCGATCACGCTCTCCACGCCGGAGAACCCGACGAGGGCGTCGGATGCGGCGCGCGCGTCGTCGGCGAGGACGAGGAGGTCGATATCGCCGACGGTCTCCTTCCGACGTCGATAGCTCCCCGCGACCTCCAGGCGGGTGATGCCGGGTGTCGCCTGCAGGTGTTCGATCAACGGCGGCAGAAGCTTGTCGACTTCCCCGAGGCGGAAGCGCGTCGTGTTCGTGCGATAGTTGCGAATGCCGCGCAGGATCCGGTCCTGCGTCTTGAGTCCGAAACCGGGCAGTTCGGCCACGCGCCCTTCGCTCGCGACCTCCTCCAGGTCGTCGATGGATTCGACGCCCAGTTCGTCCCACAGCTTGCGCGCCTTTTTGGGGCCGACGCCCGGCAGCCGCATCAGTTCGACGAGACCCGCGGGGATCTCGGCCGCCATCTCGTCGAGCATCGCGAGACGCCCGCTCCCCACGAGTTCGCGAATGTTCTCCGCCATCCCCTTCCCGATCGATGGCAGCTCGGTGAGGTCGGCGCCCTGCTCGACCAGTTTGCGCAGCGGCGTCGCGTGCGCGTTGATCGTGCGCACCGCATTACGGTACGCGCGGACGCGGAACGGGTTCGCCTGCTGGATCTCGAGCAGGTCGGCCACCTCGTCCAGGACGCGGACGATCTCGATGTTCTCCATCAGGAGGCGTCGGTTTCGGGAGCGGCGCCGGCCGCCTCGGGTTCGGGCGTCTCGTCCGGTGCGCCCGTCTCGTCGGGCGTGGAGAGTGCGCCGGGTCCGCCGCTCAGGAGTTCGAGGAGACCCGCTTCGTCCAGAATCTCGACGCCGAGGGTCTGCGCCCGCTCCAGCTTGCGGCCGGGGTTCTCGCCCGCGACGACGTAGCTCGTTTGCTTGCTCACGGATGACGTGACCTTCGCGCCCAGGGCCTCGAGCTTCTTCCCGGCCTCGGAGCGGCTCATGGACTCGAGCCCGCCGGTGAGGACGATTCGGAGCCCGGCCAGGGTGTCGCCCGCGCGCGGCGGGGGCACGGGCTCAACGCAGGAACGCAGTTCGTCGACGACCGCCGACACCTCTGGGCGGGCCAGGAAGACGGTGATCTGCTCCGCCATCCTGGGCCCGATCCCGTCCACGCCCTGGAGCGTCTCCTCGTCCGCCGCCCGGAACGCTTCGAAGGAGAGGAAGTGCGATGCGAGTTCCCGCGCCACCGCCACTCCGACTTCGGGGATGCCGAGGCCGTAGATGAAGCGGGCGAGTTCCGTCGTTCGCGCAGCGTCGATCGCCTGGACGAGGTTCGTGGCGGACTTCTCGGCGAAGCCCTCCAGTTCCATCAGCTTCGTCGCCTCGAGTCCGAACAGTTCCGGGACGCGGCCGATCACCTCCTGGCGGACGAGGAGATTCGCGGTTTCCTCTCCCAATCCTTCGATGTCGAGGGCGTGCCGCGACCCCAGATGCTGAATCCGCCCGGCCAGTTGCGCGGGGCAGGCGAACAGGTTGGGGCAGAAGGTGTACGGGCCGCGTGGCTCCAGGGGGGTCCCGCACGAGGGACATTCGGCGGGCATGACCCACGGCTCCGCGCGCTCGCGGCCCGGCTCCTCGATCCGCTCCAGAACCTGCGGAATCACATCCCCCGCCCGTTGCACCCGCACCCGGTCTCCCTCGCGAATATCCTTGCGGGCGACCTCTTCCCGGTTGTGCAGGTTTGCGCGGCTCACCGTCACGCCGCCGAGTTCCACCGGACGCATGAAGGCGATGGGAGTCACGACGCCGGTCCGGCCCACGCTGGGGAAGATGTGAAGGAGCCGGGTGACCTCTTTCCGCGGCGGGAACTTGAAGGCGAAGGCCCAGCGCGGGTGGTGCGAGGTTTCGCCGACTTCGTCGCGCGCGGCGATGTCGTCGAGCTTGATGACGATGCCGTCGATCTCGTACTCGAGGTCGTCGCGGTCCTCCTCGATCTCCGCCTGGAACGCGAGGATCTCTCCGACGTCGGCCGCGGGCCGGCAGCGCTCGTTCACGGGCAGTCCCCACTCGCGCAGCGCCTCCAGCGTGGCGCGCTGGGTGGACGGCGGCCGTCCGTCGATCGCGAGGATGTCGTAGACGTAGATGTCGAGCGGGCGCGCGGCGGTGATGCGCGGGTCGAGCTGCCGCAGCGATCCGGCCGCCGCGTTGCGCGGGTTCGCGAACGGAGCGCGGTCGCGCTCGAGAAGCCGGGCGTTCAGCGCCTCGAAATCGCCCACCCTCATGATGACTTCGGCCCGTAGCGCCAGGAGCGGCGGCACCTCGCGATCCGTGGCCCGCAGCCGGAGCGGTACCGATTGGATCGTGCGGACGTTCTCCGTCACGCCTTCGCCGCGTACCCCATCTCCCCGCGTCACGGCCCGTGAGAGCCGACCGGATTCGTAGACGAGTTCGATCGAGGCGCCGTCCAGCTTCGGCTCGACGACGTATCCGATGTCATCTCCGAGCGCCTTGCGCATCCGTTCGTCGAACCGTTCGAGTGGCTCCACATCGGCGGATGAATCGAGGCTGAGCATCGCCGCGGTGTGCTCGATCGTCTCGAACGCATCGAGCGGCTCCGCCCCCACGCGCTGGGTCGGCGAATCCGGCGTGACGAGATCCGGGTGCGACGCCTCCAGCGCCTTCAGCTCGCGGAACAGATCGTCGAACCGTTCGTCCGAAATCTCGGGCTGATTGCGGACGAAGTAGAGATACGAGTGGTGCCGCAGCGCCCTGCGCAGTTCTCGGGCCCGCCGCTCGGGCCCGCCGGGAATCATCAGAAGGTGAGCCCCAGCAAGGCTCCGGCGATCAGGTAACTGTCGTCGGCGGTCGTGAACGCGACGTACGGCCGAACGTGAATGCTGCCGATTTCGACCGTGACGCCGCCGCGGATGACGGGGCTGACTTCCCTGTCACCCTCCACGATGTCGTCGTAGAGCCGGTCGACGGAATAGTTCTCGATGCTCACGGTCGCGGAGGGGATGATCGCGATGCCGGAGCCCGGCGCACCGAAGCGCTGCCCCACAGCGACGCCGATCCCGTAGACGGTCTCGCTCTTGTCGGGGAGGTCGTTGAAGTTCCTCGACAGGACGCCCCCGATCCCCACGGTGACGAGGGGACAGACCGACAGCACGGGCAGCGGAAGCTTGAGGCCGACGCTCGCCCGCGCATCCTCGAAGTCGAATTCCTGATCGAACTCGTCCGCGCCGGAGAACTTCAGGTAATGACCCGTCGCGGCCACGGGACCCAGGTCGAACCCGGCGGCGCCCCCGAGGCCTCTGACGTCTTCGGATGATTCGCGCCACACGGCGCCCGAACCGCTGAGGAACCCGCTGCCGCTGAATCCGAGGCAAGCCTGCGCCTCCAGCGTTGCCGGCGCCGCGATTCCGATCAGGGCCAGCCCCGCCAGCCGACGCAACGTGGACGCCTTCGGTCCGTTATCCATCCTCTTCTCCGTCTCGGTTGGGCGAGGCGCCGACGCCCGCCAGGTTCTGCAGCGCTTCGAGCGCATCCGCCGCGGCGCTCCTTCGGGCCGACGCGACCTCCACATCCGCTCGGATCCGCTCGAGCCGACGCCGGTGGTCGTCGGACGGGCCCGTCAGCGATCCGGTCGTGGAAGGGCCGCCGTCGAACTTGCCCCGCAGGCCGGTCCACCAGTTCCGGATGTCCCCGTTGATCGAACGCCATTCGTCGGCCACCTCCTCGATCTCGGCGACAAGTTCCCGCGCGCGTTCGAGGTCCTCGGCGGCGACGTCCTCCGCTTCTTCCAGCGTCTCGAACGACTCGGACGCACGGCGCTCCGCGTCATAGGCTTCGCTGCCCTGCCTGTAGGCGACCCCCTGGAGCTCGAAAAGAGCCATCGTGAACTCGTAGCGAGCCAGACGCTCTTCCGCGGACACCGGCAGTTCCGGATCGGCACGGACCTCCAGCGACTGCTCGCGCGTCTCGCCTCCGGCGGCCAGGCGTACCGTGAACGTCCCCGCCAGGACCAACGGACCCTCGGGGCCCGCGTCCAGGCCGGGCACCTCGTACCGGGTCGTGTCGTGCGGCAGCGGATCGTGCCGCAGGTCCCACGTGACCCGGTTGAGGCCGGCCGCGCCGGGGCCTTCGAGCCTCCGGACGTCCCGTCCGGCATGATCCAGCACATCGATCGATACGCCGCCGGCTGTCTCCGAGGGGAGCCAGTAGTCGATGTTCGCGCCGAACGCCGGGTTTTCGGCCCGGAACGTCCCCTGGCCCATCGACGGCACGTCGTTGCGATACAGGAAGAGGGTCGCCGGGCGTGGGGCGAACAGCTGCACGGCGCCGTCGTTTGTCGCGGCCGCGGCCGACCGCTGCGACAGCGGCGTGATGTCGTCGAGAATCCAGATGGCGCGGCCGTGCGTGCCGAGGACGACGTCGTTCTCGCGCGGGTGGATCTCGACGTCATCGACGGGAACGGCGGGGAGGCCCGAGCCGAGCGCGGCCCAGGTCGCTCCCCGGTCCAAAGAGGCGAAAGCGCCGTTCTCCGCGCCGATGATCAGCAGATCCGGATTCGCCGGATGCTCGCGGATCACGTTCACGCTGGCCATGCCGCCGCCCGCCGCCCGGCCCGTGGCCGTCACCGCCGCCGCCCGGTTCAGCCCGTCCGCGAGCGACCGCCAGGTCTCGCCGAAATCCTCCGTCACGACCGCGAGCGGCCCGTAGTCGTCGTCCCAGTGCCCGTCCAGGCTCACGTACGCGCGTCCTGCCTCGGCGTGCGAAGCCTCGACCCAGCTCACGTAGTACGGGAACGGGAGCCCCGCCGCCGCGGCCACCCGGTCGGTCAGATCCTCCCAGTTCGCCCCGTCGTCCCGGCTCACGCGCACCGAGCCGTCGTCCGCCCCGATCCACAGCACCCCGGCCTCGACCGGCGACTCCGCCACGGCCGTGATCTCCCCGTACCCGGAGGCCCCATCGTGTTTCGAGAGCGTCGTCGAGTCCGGACGCACGCCCATCAGTTCGAGACTGTCCTGGTGAATCTGCCGCGTGAGGTCCTCCGTCGCGCGCCAGCTTTCCCCGCGGTCGTCCGAGATGAAGAGCCGGTTGCCGCCCAGATAGACCCGGTTTGCTTCGTGCGGGGACACCAGGATCGGCGACTTCCAGTCGAAGCGATATGAGACCGTCGTGTCCGGCGGGAAGGGTTTGAGCGCCTTCCGGTCTCCCGTGGCGAGGTTCACGCGCACGATCCCGGCGTTCTGCGACGTCACGTAGACGGTGCCGAGATCCGACCAGTCCGTCTCCGTGTACATCCCGTCGCCATAGTCGAGGACCTGCCAGTCGCGGTTCATGATCCCCTGGTAGCGGCGGGTCCGGCTGGGGCCCCGGTACGAGTTGTTGTCCTGCAGCCCCCCGTAGACGTGGTACGGATCCGCCAGATCCAGGTCGATGTCGTAGAACTGGGCGATGGGGATGTTCCCGATGAACGTCCAGTGATCGCCGTCGTCCCAGGTGGAATAGAGTCCCCCGTCGTTCCCGAGAATCATGTGGCGCGAGTCCTCGGGGTCGATCCACAGGTCGTGGTGGTCCACGTGGACGCCGGTGTTGTATTCGATCTCCATGGGGAGGGTCTCGAAGGTGTCGCCGCCGTCCCCCGAGCGGTGCAGGCTGCCCGCCACCAGCCAGACCCGATCCTCATCGTTGGGGTCGATCCGGAGCTGGCTGTAGTACATCGGACGCTGGTTCAATTCGTTGACGCGCATCCAGCTCTCGCCGCGGTCTCGCGAGATGAAGATCCCGCCCTCCTCCGCCTCCACGACGGCCATGACCAGAGCCGGATCCCGCCCCGAGACGGCGAGCCCGATCCTTCCCTTGTCCCCTTCCGGCAGGCCCTCGGTGACCTCCCGCCAGGAATCCCCGCCGTCCGTCGACTTGTAGATGCCGCTCCCGGGCCCGCCGCCCGCGAACCCCCACGCGCGACGCCGCCGCTGGTAGGCGGCCGCGTAGATGACGGACGGATCCGCGGGGTTGAGGGCGAGGTCCACGAACCCCGTGTCGTCGTCGATGTGGAGGACCTTCGTCCACGTCTCGCCGCGGTCGGTCGTCCGGTACACGCCACGCTCGGCGTTGGGGCCGAACAGATGCCCCAGTGCCGCCACCCACACGATGTCCGGATCGGTGGGATGGACGGCGATGCGCCCGATGTGCCGGGTCTCCTCCAGCCCCGTGAGCCGCCACGTCTTGCCGCCGTCGGAGGAGTGATAGACGCCCTGCCCCCACGGCGTACTGTTACGGTTGTTCGGTTCCCCCGTCCCGACCCACACTTCCAATGGGTCCGACGGTGCGAGCGCGATGTCCCCGATCGAGAGGTTCGCCGCGTCGTCGAAAATCGGCTCCCAGGTCGTTCCGTGGTTGACGCTCTTCCACACGCCGCCGGAAGCCGCCCCGACGTAGATGTGCGACTGCGTGCCGGGCACGACCTCGAGATCGGCGATGCGGCCGCCGGAGATCGCGGGTCCGATCAGGCGCCAGGTGAGTCCTGCCGCGATTCGTTCGGAAGACTGGGCCTCCATGCGAGGGGGCGCCGCCGCGAGGGCCAGGTTCAGCACCGCCGCGAGGGCCGCGTTCAGCGCCGCCGCCGTCAGCAGCGCGCGGGCGGAGACCCGGCACAGGACGGCCGGAGTACGGTCGGGAACCGGAATCATGGTTCAGCTCACTTTCTTCTTCTTGAGGCCGTCCTTCTGCTCCAGCCAGGGGACGCCGGTGGTGATCCATTCCGGGGCCGGCTCCCCCTTCAGATAGTGCGCGAACCACTGGAGGATACGGCTCTGGTAGTCGCGCTGGTTCGGCTCCCGCGCGAGCCCGTGGTTCTCCCCCTCGTAGACGAGCATCACCATGTGTTTCCCCGCGCGCCGGGCCGCGTTGTAGAACTCGACGCCCTGGTTGAACTCCACGGCGCCGTCCTCCGTCCCGAACTCCATGAGGAGGGGCGTATTGAGATTCTGAATGTGATGGAGCGGAGAGTTGTTGAAGTAGGAGTCCCAGTCCTCCCACCACGGCACCTGCATGCGGCCCTGGCTGATCTCGAAGATGCGGGCGTCGGTCCCCCCGGAGTTCCAGTAGAAGGAGAGGTACATGCTCATCAGATTCGTGAGCGGCGCGCCCGCCACTGCGGCCGCGAAGAGATCGTCCTGGGTGACGAAGAACGTCGTCTGATATCCGCCCCACGAATGGCCGATGAGTCCGACGCGGTCGGCGTCGATCATCCCGGTCTCTACCGCCGCCGCCACCGCCGGGCGCAGCGTCTCCACGTTCGACTGCCCCGGCCGCCGGTCGCGATAGACGATGTCCGGCTGGAAGACGAAATATCCTTCCTGGCTCCAGATCTGGATGTTGTAGTAGCGCGTCGGATCCGGAACGACGTACCGGTGGAGACTCTGTGAGAGCAGTTCGTAGTGGTACACGATCATGGGATACGTCCGATCCGGATCATAGTCGGCCGGATAGACGAGCGCGCCCTGGAGAGGGCGTCCCCATTCGTTTTCATAGTCGATGAGTTGCGTGCGGCCCCAGGCATAGTCCTCCTGGAAGGGGTTCGTGCGGGTGACCTGCCGCGCTTCGTCCAGGTCCGGTCCCGCGACGAAGTAGTCGGGCGAGTCGTCGAACCGTTCGCGGCGGAAGGCGTACACGTCGGCATCCTCCGCCTTGAGCAGGCCGCCCGCGAAGCTGGCGTCCGCCCAGATCAGCGGCTCCGGCGTCTCTCCTCGGCGGGCCCGGGAGAACCCGGCCTTCTTGGTCCATTCGGCGTACGTCGAGTAGTAGAGAGGTTCATCCGGCGCGAAGGCGTCGGCGTCCCGGTCGACCCGCACCACCCGGTGCCGGACCGAGCCCTCCGTCCCATTCGTGAGCCGCCTCCCGCCCGACCCATCCGGGTTCACCTCCCACACGTCGAAGCGGTCGTTCACGAGCAGCGCCGCGTCGTCGTCCAGCCAGCCGACGAACCCGAATGGCGGCATCTGCTCGCGGGTCGGCGTCCGGTCGAGGTCCACGAACGTCCCGTCGAGCCCGGACGTCACGTTGCGGGTCTCGCCGGTGGTCAAGTCGTGGGTCCAGTAGTCCTCTCCTTCGAACCAGGCCACGTAGCGTCCGCCGGGGCTGGAACCGCCCCCCACATTGATCCGCTCCCGAACCAGTTCGCGGCGCCCCGTTCGTGCATCGACGGCGTAGAGGTCGTGGAACTGCTGGCGGAACATCGCGTCGACGTCGTACGGCGTCTCGTCGCGGGCCAGCACGTGGCGTCCGCCCTGCGCGATCTCGACCTGGTCCGCGTGGTCGCCTCCCAGGAGGAGGAAACCGCCGTCGGCCAGATTCCAGGCGCCGAGATCGTGTTCCCGTCGCAGTCGGTCCTCGCGCACGCGCTGCTGGGGGATCGGATCGACATCGAGCGAATGCCAGACCTCGACGCCGGGGCTCTCGTCATCGTCGCGTTCGGGTCCGTTTTCGTCTTCGGCCGCCTCGCCGTCTTCCCCTTCGCCCTCCCCTTCCGCGTCTTCGGCCGCGGTCTCGACCGGGATCCGCTCCTGGAGACCGAGGAAGATGGTGGAACCGTCGTCGGACCAGGAGGGGACCCGGTGTTCGACGATCCGGGTGCCCCCGGGGAGTTCCGAGGGCTCCCGCGGGTCGAGCGCGAACGCCCGGGGGCTGCCGGAGTCCAGATCGCGCCACGCCAGCGCCACATGGGCGGTGTCCTCGTGCAGCTCGTCTTCGAACGTCTTGAGGACGGCGAGGTCAGGGGCATCATCGCGCCACGACAGCTCGCGGTACGTCGCCTCGTCCGCGTCGAGCGACCGGATGCGACCCGAATCCGGGTCGTAGAGCCGGACTCCGTTACCGATCCGATCCTCGGCGTCGACGGTCATGGCCAGCAGGCTCCCGTCCTCCTGCCAGGCGAATTCCGCAACGTTGCCGAAGCTCATCGACCCGCCCCCGGTCAGATCCCGAACCAGGACGTCGGCGCCGTCGCTCTCGCTCTCTTCGGGGCCGTAGCGGCGAAGCGCCAGGTATCTTCCGTCATCGGAGAAGGAGAACGACTGCATCGCCTCGGTCTCCTCCCGTTCGCCCGTCCGCAGGTCGAGGAGACCGACGCCGTTGCGGACGGGATCCCCCCTCTCGCCGAGCCGTTCCCGCTCGTCCGGGGAGACGCCGATGGCGTGCGCGAGCCAGTTTCCGTCCGCGCTGAACTCGGGGCGCGAGCCTTCCGCGACGATGACGACGGAGTCGGAGTCCGTCCGGTGGACGCGAAGCTCCGAAGTCTCGTCCACGCGACGGACGACGACGGCGAGCCAGAGTCCATCCGGCGAAAGCGATGCCTGCCCCAGGCTCTCCCACCGGTCGTAGTCGTCCGCGCCGAGCGTCGGTTTGTCCTGCGCGGCCGCCCCGCCCGGCACCAGGCCGGCAGCGGCACCGAGCGCGACGGCAAAGATGATCGTGATGCCTAGGGGAATGTTCCTCATCTCCAGATCTCCTGATTTGCGGGCGCCGCCCCCGCGGAGCGTCCGGCGGGCGGGCGGGGATCCGCGACCCCGCAACATGCACCGGAAACGGCGGTCCCGGGCAAGGGTATGCGGCCAATCGGAACCCGGGAAGCGGCGGCGAAGGTCGGTTGCCGAGCTCACGGACATCAAGGCTGCGTGACGAGTTCGGCCGCGCGTGTCCAGATGGCGTCGAACATGGGCTCGGTGAGCGTGCCCGTGAAGGTGTTCTGCTGGCTCGGGTGATAGGACCCGATCAGCAGGCGGCGCCCGATCTCGACTTCGACCCCGTGGCCGAATCGGGGCGCCGGCCGCGGGACCGCTTCGCCGCGTTCGCGGAAGGTCCTCAGTAGCGCGGAGAACGAGAACCCGCCCAGCGCGACGATGATGGGCGCATCGGCGAAGAAGTCCAGTTCGCGTTCGAGGTAGCCCCGGCACCGTTCGCGCTCCCCGGCGGTCGGCTTGTTTCCGGGCGGGGCGCAGCGCACGGCGGCGGTCACCCAGGCACCCCGGAGCACCAGCCCATCGTGCCGGCCGGTCGAGTCGGGCTGCGAGGCGAACCCGGCGCGGTGCAGGGCGCGGTAGAGCCAGTCGCCCGACCGGTCGCCGGTGAACATGCGCCCGGTCCGGTTGGCACCGTGCGCGGCCGGGGCGAGTCCGACGATGAGGAGGCGCGCGGCCGGATCGCCGAAGCCCGGCACCGGACGACCCCAGTACGTGTCGTCGCGGAAGGCGGCCCGGCGTTCCCGCGCCACCTGCTCGCGCCACGCGACGAGCCGCGGACACTTCCGGCAGGCCGTGACCTCCCGCTCGATCGCGGCGAGGGCCGGATCCGTCAAGCGCCGCCCGGCCGCGGACGGCCGTACTTCAGCCGGTAGAGCGCCGCCTCGAGCCGCTGCGACCAGCGGACCGGGGCCGGGAAGCTGGCCCGGTGCAGCGTGGGCACCTTCACGGAGCGGACGCCGGCCAGGTTCGCCGACGCGATGTCCGTGAAGTACTGATCTCCCACCATCAGCGCCGCCGCCGGGCGGTCCGCGACGCCCAGCTCCTCGAGCGCGGCCCGCACGAGCCGGCGGCTCGGCTTGCGGATCGGTCGCAAGGCTCCGGGGGTCCCGTCGCCAGCGGACGAAGCCGCTGCCGCGCCGGGGCCGCGCCACGACTCGCGCGGTCCGCGGCGGACCCGGAATGCCGCCCCCGCCCCGGTCTCGTATCCGAGCATGACCGGGATCGCGGGGAAGATCTGCCCCAACTCGGCGAAGCGCGCCTCCTGGCAGTTGGAGACGATCGCGTGCCGCAGCCCGGGCGCCTGGAGCAGATCCTCGAACCGGGCCGCGAGCGCGGGGTCCACCCGCCCCGCGTGGTGCGCCATCAGCGTCCCATCCACGTCCCACAGGACGGCCTCGACGCCCAGGTCGCGCAGGCGCCCGACGCTCAGGCTCTTCACCGAATCGAGATGGAGCGTCGGCCGGATCTCTCGCGAGAGTCCCGCGAGCCGCGGGATGAGCCGCCGCGCCGTCTGCATCCAGGTCGCCTTCATCGGAGCGCCCTCAGCGGGCGTCCCGCGCCATCGGCGGCGTCAGTTCGCCCCCAGGATGGGATCCTTCTCTCCGATCATTTCCCAGCGGGTGAGGACGATGGGAATGACCCCGATGTCGTAGAAGGCATCGAAGAACCGCTTCACGCTGAACTCTCCGCCCTCCTCGATGGCGTACTCCGAAAGCAGTTCCTCGATCTGGATCTTCCCGGTCACGTAGCTCGTCCCGTACCCCGGCTGCCGCAGGTAGAGGCTCTGCTCGCCGCGCACGAGGGCGCCGTCCGGCAGCCACCCACGCGGCGTCCATTTCATCGCGTGCGCCACCGCCTCCTCCATGTCGAACACGTCGCCGTGCAGGTAGAGGCCGCTCAGCGCCCGCGCCGCCCGCTGCGCCAGCATGATCCAGGTGAGTTCGCGCGACCGGGGCGAGCCTTCGAGCAGCCCGAGGTGCATGAACATCTCCTCCACGCCCGTGGCGAGTCCCTCCGACCGGGAGTCGAAGATGTTGTAGAGGGACGGCGTGGCCCGGATCGGGCTCGCGTGCGGGTCGACACGCATTTGCGCCAGTTCGATCCAGTGGTGCATGTGCGGCCGGAAGGAGTCCGGATCGCGGTAGTTCACCTCGGAGAAGAAGTTCCGGATCTCGCCGGATTCGGCGGGGGTGAAGCTCCCGTTCACGGCGCGCAGGGCCGGCTCCATCCACTCCGCGGTCGTCTGTACCTCCTCCTCTTCGAGGAAGCGCATGTAGCGGTCGACGGACTCGTTCAGCCTCCGGTCGTATTCCTCGGCCGAGCCGATGCGCTCGAGTTCGGGCAAGTACCGGTTGCGGTTTTCCTCGAGCCGCATCGAGGCGTGGGCGCGCGCGAGTTCCCGCCGCATGATCGTGACCTGTTCCTCCCACGAATACGGGACGAGATGCACGTTCTGCATGTACCACGTGTAGTTCTCCCGTCCCACGCCCGAGGGTCCGGTGCGGGAGGGCGCCTCCTCCTCCAGCCACGCGATGAACGCCTCCGAGGCGGCGCGCGCGTCGGCGATGGACCCGTCGAGCGCGGCGCTCGTCCCGGCCACCTCCGCCGCAAGGTCGTCGAGGTCCCGCACCTGGCCCCGAAAGGCCCGGGGGCCGGCAAGCCAGAGGTCGCGCGCGTTCGAGTTCGCGACGTTATCGCGCGCCTGCTCCAGGAGCGCCGGGATCGCGCCGATGCGACCCGCGAGTTCGGCGGCATCCGCCTCCGAGAGCGGATAGTCGTACGTCCAGAGGTCGATCCAGCCGTGGATGACCGGCCCCTCGTGGGCCGGCACGTCGCTCTCCGCCGCGAAGATCGTCACGTAGAAGGCGGGGTCGCGCGCCCAGGGGCGGCGCACGCGGTGATCGAAGTCGAGCCCGTTCATCTCGGCGCGGACCAAGTGCCAGTCGATCTGTTCCGGCACGGACCAGCCCTCCGGGGCGCCGCTGCCCAGCCGCGCCTGCCACTGCGGGAGTTCCTGCTGCTGGCGCGCCATCGCCGCCGCCGAGTAGTCGGGCACGCCGTCCATGAACTCGGGGCGCTCGAAGGCCCGCCACTCGTCGAACAACGCGACGAGTTCGGTGTGCGAGCCGGGACCCGCCATTGCGACCGAATCCTCCGGATCCGGCGCGACTTGCACGAGAAGGAAGACGAGGGCGAGAACCGCGATTCCCGTGAGGATGAAGGATGGACGGAGTCGGCTGCGAGCCATGGTGCCTCCTGGAGGGTGTAACCCGCGGATCGTTTGACGCATAATGATACCTAGTGTGGCGTTTGGGACATCCGCGAGCTACAGGGGGTGTCCAGGCGCCGCGTGCTGCAGGGTGCTCCGACGATGGAGACGATGGAATGATGATCACGAGAACTTCGACTTCGTGCCTCGCGCCGGCGGTCCTCGCCATCCTTGCCTCGGCCGGCTCGGCCTCGGCCCAGGAACCGCCGGACACGGTCGTCGTGATCCCGGAACTCGATGTCGTGGTGGGGTCGCGGGCCGGTGTCGCGGACCCGGCCACGCTTCCCGTTCCCGTGGACATCTACGGCGCCGAGGAAATCGCGCGCATGGGAGAGATCGACCTTGCGGAGGTGCTCGGCCGCATCGCGCCCTCCTTCAATTCCACACGGTTGTCCGCTGGCGATGGCGCAGCGCTCCACGTCGCCACGTTGCGCGGCATGAACGGCGACCAGGTGCTCGTCCTGGTCAACGGCAAGCGGCGGCACGGCGTCGCATTCGCGAAGGTGCTCGCGGCGGCTGGGCAGGGGACGACGGGCACGGATTTGCGTGCCATTCCGGTCCACGCCATCAAACGGATCGAAGTCCTGCGCGAAGGTGCCGCGTCGCAATATGGTTCGGATGCCATCGCCGGCGTGATCAACATCGTGCTCAAGGACGACGCGAGCGGGGTCAGCGCAGCCACCTTCCTCGGTCGAACATCGCGCGGTGACGGAATGAGGCTGTTCACTTCGGCCAACGCCGGAGTTCCGCTCGGAGACGGCTTCTTCAACATCACGATGGAGGTCGCGCGGCAGGAGGTCACGAACCGGGCGGGCATGGCCCCCACCTGTTTCGGTCCCGATCCGTCCTACGGCCCCTGTGCGGATGGCGGGAAGGTCATCCAGCTGCAACGAAACGGGGAACCCGACTACAGAGGCGCCGCGTTCATGGCCAATGCCGCGGTCCCCGTCGGCGAATCGGCCGAGTTCTATGCCTTCGGAGGATACTCCGGGCGCGAGGCGGTCTCCGACGGCCTGTACCGCAAGGCGGACTGGGTGCCTCGCTCGGTCAGCTACGTCTATCCGGATGGCTTCTTCCCCGTCGAGGAATCGGACCTCATGGACAAGTCCGCCGTGGCGGGACTGCGCGGCGACATGGGCGAGTGGTCGGGAGATCTAAGCCTCGGGTTCGGACACGGCCGGTTCGCCTTCGGCGCCGAGAATTCGATCAACCCGTCCTACGCGGCCGAGTTCCTCGCCGGGAATCCCGGGGCCGACGGAGCCTCCATCGCGGCCAACGCCGGACCGCGGAACACGTTCAGTGGCGGGCTCAACGTCAGACAGTGGACGCTGAACGCCGACGCGACGCGGGAGATCGAGGTGGGTGCGACCCCGGCGTTTCTGGCGGTCGGCGGAGCGTTCCGGAGGGATTCGTACTGGATGGAAGCCGGCGACCGCGCCTCGTGGGCGTGTGGACCGAGCGATACGCCCGGCAGCTTTCCGGCGGCCCATCACCAGAACGATGGGACGGTCTACGCAAGCTGCGGGATACAGGGCTATCCCGGCTACAGCCCGACTTCCGCCAGGCTGAGCGAACAGGATCGCAACAGCGTCGGAGCGTACGCGGACATGGAGTTGCGCTCGCCGAGCGGGCGCACGCTGGGTGGCGCCCTCCGTTTCGAGCACTACACCGACGCCGGAAGTTCGCTGACCGGCAAGCTGGCCGGCCGCGTGGAGCTCGGCGAATCCGGCGCCGCGCTCCGCGCCGCGGTTTCCACCGGTTTTCGGGCACCGCGACTCCCGCAGCGGGGCTTCAACACCATCGGTTTCGTGGGCGGCAGCGAGGGTCTGGTGAGCGCCGGCTTCCTGCCCGAGGGCGATCCGATCGCGTGCTCCGACTTCGGCGCCTGTTCGCTGGGCCACGAGACATCGCTCAGCTTTACGGGCGGACTCGTGTATTCCAACGACGCCGGGCTGCTGGTGACGGCGGACTACTACCGCGTCGCGGTCAGCGACGCGATCGCCCTGACCCGGAGCCTCGACCCCAGCCAGGGGCTGCGGCCCGGCGCGCAGTTCCAGGGTCGACCGGTGGACGCCGTGGCGTTCTGGACCAACGCGATCGACACACGCACGCAGGGATTCGACGTGGCGGCGACCTGGCGCTTCCGCGGCATGGACTGGGGGGCCGCGGACCTGTCGGCCAGCCTGCACCGGAACAGCACGAAGATCACCGCCAACCGCAACGAAGACTTCATCGGAGACACCCAGCGGACCCTGATCGAGGATGCCCAGCCCGGAAGCCGGATCGGCGTCAGCGCCGATGTCCGTCTCGCGCAGGGTCTCGGGGCGCGATTCGGCTTGAACCACATCGGCTCCGTCACGACCCCGTTCATCTTCGAGGAGAATGTCACGATCGACGCGGCGGCCATCGCCGACCTGGAGGTCAGCTTCCGGGTGGGCGACCGCATCCGGGTGGGCGTCGGGGCCAACAACCTGTTCGACCGCCTGCCGAACCGGCTCCCGGATGACGCCGTGGCGCAACTCTGGACGATGGAGTACCCCTCGGAGTCGCCCTACGGCGTGGCGGGACGCATCTGGTACGTGCGGGTGAACCTGGCCGGGAACTGAGCACGACCGGGCGGGCGCAGGGAGAATGACCCCGGCTGGACTCGAACCAGCGGCCTCGGGATTAGGAATCCCGCGCTCTATCCGCCTGAGCTACGGGGCCGTGCCGGCAAACTAGCGGGGGGGGCGGAGGGCGGCCAAGATTGCCGTCCCATGGAACCTGCAGACACACTCATCCTCGGCCCGCTCGTCGTCACGATGGGCGCCGAGGAACGGATTCTCGATACGGGCGCCGTCGCGGTTCGAGACGGCGAGATCGTCGCCGTCGGGACCCGGGAGGAGCTCGAGGGCTGCGAGGCCGCCGAAACCATCGACGCGACCGGGCGCCTCCTCATGCCCGGGCTCGTGAACGCACATACGCACCTGGGCGATTCCCTCTTCCGCGGCCTGGTGGAGGAGTTGCCGCTCGAAGCGTGGCTGGAGCGTCTCTGGATTTCCGAGCGCGAGTTCGTCAGCCGCGAGAGCGTCGAACTGGGGGCGCGGCTGTCGATCGTGGAGATGATCCGGAGCGGGACGACGTGCGCGCTCGACATGTTCTGGTTCCCGGAAGCGGCCGCCGACGCGGCGGTCGGGGCGGGCTTTCGGCTCGTGACCGGCCCGATCTTCTTCGATTTCGATGGGCCGGACGGAGTCTCCGTCGAGGAACGGGTCGCCACGGGCGAACGCTGGCTGGAGCGCTACGCGCAGGAGCCGCTCGTCACGCCGTGCGTGCAGCCGCACAACCAGCTCACGGTGTCGCCGGAGGGGCTCCGGGCGGCGCGCGATCTCGCCGACCGGGCCGGGGCTCTCTTCCACACGCACTGCTCGGAGACGGCGACGGAGGTGCGGCAAACCGTCGAACGCTTCGGGCGGACGCCGGCCGCGCACTTCCACGAACTTGGCATCCTCGACGAGCGTACGGTGCTTGCGCACTGCGTTCACCTGTCGGACGACGACTTCGCCCGCATCCGTCGCGCGGGGGCGGCGGTCCTGCACAACCCGCTCTCCAACCTCAAACTCGGCTCCGGCATCGCGCCGGTCGCGCGCATGCTGGAGGAGGACATTCCCGTGGCCCTCGGCACGGACGGCCCGGTGAGTTCGAACGACCTCGACATGTGGACGGCGATGCGTTTCGCCGGGTTGCTGCAGCGGGGGGCGCACATGGATCCGGTGCTCACGCCCGCGCGCGACATCGTCCGCATGGCGACGACCATCGGGGCGGAGGCGCTGGGATTGGGAGACCGCGTGGGACGGCTCGCGGAAGGCTACCGGGCCGACCTCATCCTCATCGACCTCGACCGCCCGCACCTGACGCCGATGTACGACGTGTACGGGCATCTCGTCTACACGGTGGGCCGCGACGACATCCGCTCGGTGATGGTCGACGGCCGCTGGGTGATGCGCGACCGCGGGCTGGAGACGATCGACGAGGCGGCCGTCCTCGCCGACATGACCGACCTGGCCTCAGTGATCGATCGGCACGCGGCGGCGCTAGACCGGGCCTGAGGCGAGACTCAGACGGAGAACACCAGGTTCAAGGGTCGTTATTCGGGCGCACGGCGGGGAGGATGCGATCCTGCAGCGCGGTCCAGCTGAAGAGTTCGGGCTGCTCGTGGAGCGTCCAGCCGTTGAAGACGGAGATGAGGTCATGTTCGGGTACGACGTGGAGGAATTGCCCGCCGTATCCGTTCCCCGCGAACACCCGCGTCTCCCCGTTCTCGTGCACCGGCACCCACCACTGGTATCCGTAACCGGTGTCGGGCCGGTCGTTGTCGGGGGCCACGTCGGGCACGACCGGTGAGGTCGAGGTCTCGACCCATTGCCGGGAGACGACCTGCCGGCCGTCCCACTCCCCGCCGCGAAGCATGAGGTATCCGACGCGGGCGAGGTCGTGGGTGGAGAGGTAGAGGCCGCCCTCGCTGTCGACTTCGCCGTCGGGGGTGAGCTTCCAGTAGTACTCATCGATCCCGATGGGACGGAAGAGGCGTTCCTCGGCCCAGGCATCCAGACGCTGTCCCGTGGTTTCGCGCACGATCTTCCCCAGCAGGACGCTCACGCCGTCGTTGTAGTCGAAACGGGTGCCCGGGTCCGTCCCCACGGGACGTCCCACGACGTAGTCGATCCACGCGTCGCTCGCCTCCAGTACGACGGTGGGGTGGGTGCCGTCGTCGTACGTCTGGCCGGGCACCGCCCAGTCGATGCCGCTCCGCATGGTGAGGAAGTCCTCCAGCGAGGCGGCGGCACGCCGCGGATCGCCGAGGTCGACGCCATACGCCTCGAGGTACGGCCAGGCCGGCGCTTCGACAGCCGGGATGTGGCCTTCGTCCAGGGCGATCCCGAACGCGGCCGAGGTCACGCTCTTGGTCACGGACTGGAGCGAGTGCAGGTCGGTGTCCCGGTAGTACGGGTGCCACGACGGGTGATCGTAGTTGTACTGATGGTCCGCCGTGTCCTCCTGCGCGGTGAGGAGTTCGGCGTACCGCGCGCCATGGTCCAAGCGGCGGTCCGCGATCACGCGCCCGTTGCGGATGAGGAGAAACTGGTCGATGAGACCGTACCGTCCGGCATCGATGTCGGCGATCAGCGAATCGATCGCGGCCGGATCGACGCCCTCGGCCTCCGCCGTCGAAACGGGCCACGTCTCGCTTGGCCAGCCGGGCCGCTCCGCCGGTGGCGCACAGGCGGCGAGGACAAAGTACGTCGCAAGCGGGACCACTCGGCCGGTCAGTTTCATTCGCGGGCCCTTGCGTTCGGTGTCAGCGGAGGGCGGCGGCGACGTTGCCGCCATCCACGGTGAGGATCGCGCCGGTCGTCGCGCGCGCGAGTGCCAGCGAGACGAATGCCCGGGCGACATCATCGGCCCGGACCTCGCGGCCGAGAAGGTTGCCGCGCATGTAGGCATCTTCGCTCACTCCACGCGCCTCCGAGCGCGCCGAGATCATCTCTTCGGTGAGCACGCCGCTGCGGATGCGGTCGGCGTTCACCCCGTTCGACCGGATGCCCTCCCACCCGTGTTCGATGGCGTACTGGCGCACGAGTCCGAGAGTCGCCGCCTTCGGCAATCCGTAGGGGCCGAAGTCCGGGCCCGGGTTGACGGCCTGCTTCGAGACGTTGAAGAGGAGGCAGCCGCCCGTCCCCTGGGCACGCATCGTGCGCACGGCCGCGCGCGTGACGCGCTGGTGGGCGAAGAAGTTCAGCTCGAAGCTCTCCCGCAGCACGTCGTCCGTCACGTCCGCCATGGGACCGCGCCAGGCCGCCCCGGCGTTCGAGACGAGGATGTCGACGCCTCCGAAGCGGGCGGCGACGGTGTCGAATGCGCGGTCGACGGACGCGTCGTCCGTCACGTCGCATGGGACGGCGAGCCCCGCTCCGGCCCCGCCGGCGGCGTCGAGCGAGGGGCCCGGGAGGTCGAAGAGGGCGACCTCGGCGCCGGCGGCCCGGAACGCGGCGGCCGTGGCCCGGCCGATCGCGCCCGCGCCGCCCGTGACGACCACGACGTGACGGGCCAGCGTCTTCTCCTTCGCGCCGGCCAGCTTCGCCTGTTCGAGCGACCAGTATTCGATGTCGAAGAGCTCCGCCTCGGTGATGCTCTCGAAGCGGTCCATGCTCTCCGCATCCGCGATGACGTCGACCGTGGTCTCGGCGAGGTCGGCCGCGGCCGCCGCGGCCCGCGCGTCGCGGCCGCTGGCGAACAGCCCCACACCCGGCACGAGGACCACGCGCGGACTCGGGTCGAGCATGCGCTTCGCCCCGCCGTAGCGCGGGTTGTGGCGCCCGAAATACGCCGTGTAGGCCTCCCGGTAGGCATCCACCGCGGCTCGCGCCTTTCCGTTCCAGGCGGTGAGGTCGCCGGCGGGTGGCGCGGGGAGCACGACGGGCAGCGGTTTCGTGCGGATCGCGTGGTCGGGCGTGACCGTGCCCACCTGACTGTAGCGCGACAGTTCGTCGCCGCCGACGTAGGCGAGAATGGCCGGGCTGGCCCGGTGTTCGAGGATGAAGCGCTCGAACTCCGCGCCGTCGCCCTCCCGCCGGTTCGCCAGCATGCCGCGGATGGCGGGCGCGATCTCGCTCGCGGAAGCGACCGCGCGAGACTTCGGGACGGCGAACACGGTCCTGCGCCCGCGTTCGATGCGCGTCTCGGCGAGGCTGACGAACTCGATCATGAGTTCGTACGCCTCGTGCGCCGTGTCCCCGAAGGTGAACAGCCCATGCTTGAGGAGGACGAGTCCCTCCGCCTCCGGGTGGGCGTCCGCCGCCGCTTTCGCGGCCTTCGCCAGGTCGAAGCCGGGCATGATGTAGGGGACGATCGCGGCGCGGTCGCCGTAAACGTCGCGGCAGATCTCCTCCCCATCCGGCTGGTCGGTGAGAACGAGCGCGGCATTGGCGTGCGTGTGGTCGATGAACGTCCGTGGCACCCACGCGTGCAGGAGCGTCTCCACCGAAGGGTTCGGCGCCTTCGAGTCGAGCAGATTGCGGCGCTGCAGGTTCACCATGTCCTCGTCGGACAGGGCGTCGATCTCCGCCAACCCCAACAGCGGATCAAGTTGCACCGCGGGGAGGCCGGGCGGCTCGATCGTCCCCATGTCCCACCCGCTCCCCTTCACGTACAGCACGTCGAGTTCCGCCCCGGTGACGTCGCGTGCCACGGACTTGACCGAGGTGTTCCCGCCCCCGTGCAGCACGAGTCGCGGTTCGGACCCGAGGAGCCGCGTCGTGTAGACCCTCAGCGCGAGATCCTCTCCCACGCCTTCGGCGGCGTACCGCTCGACGAGCTCCCCAGCCTCGCCGTCGTTCCACGCGCTCTTCATCTCATGCTCCCCGTCATCGAAAGACTCCACCGCCGCCGTCACCGCCAGAGACGGTACGGACCTCCCCGGAACTCGTCCAGCAGCGTAGGATGGTGCGGTCCCGGCGCCGAGCCGGGTGGTTCGCCGGAGATCCGATGATCTGGCCCCGAAGCGCCCTCGTCGCAGTCGTGCTCGCCGCGCCGCTCACGGCTCTCCCCGCCGCGGCGCAGGCGCCGCCGGCCGGGTTGGAGGCGGAAGCCGGCGTGGCGTCCCTGCCCCGCCCCACGCTGGTCGCGCGGACCGTCACGACCCCCATTCGGCTGGACGGGATTCTCGACGAGCCCGCGTGGCGGGCGGAGCCGGCCACCGGCTTCATCCAGGCCGAGCCGGACGAGGGTCTCCCCGCGACCCAGCACACGCACGTCTGGGTCGCGTACGGCGATGGCAACCTGTACGTGGCCGCCCGCCTGCACGACGCGCGGCCCGACAGGATCGTCGTCAACGACATCCGCAAGGACTTCGACGAGCGCGCGCAGGACGTGTTCGCCGTCATCCTCGACACCTTTCACGACCGGCGGAACGGCTACGTGTTCATGACGAACGCCGCCGGGGCCCGCGCCGACCGGCAGATCGCGAACGAAGGCCGCGAGGTCAACGCGAGCTGGGACGCCATCTGGCGCGTGGAGACCCGCCGGGACGAGGAAGGCTGGACCGTGGAGATGGAGATCCCCTTCCGGTCGATTCGCTCCGCCTCCGCGGGGGACGTGTGGGGGATCAACTTCAGCCGCCGCATCCGGCGCAACAACGAGATCGCTTTCTGGTCTCCGGTGCCGCGAGCCTACGCACTCACCCGCCTCTCGCTCGCCGGCACCCTCACCGGCCTGCCGGGCACCCGCAGCGCGGGACGCGATCTGCGCTTCACGCCCTACGCGCTCGCCAACACCGTCCGCGGCACGGGACGCGCCGCGTTCGACCGGGAACTGCAGGGCGGTCTCGACCTCAAGTGGGGGATGACGCGCGGGCTGGCGCTCGACCTCACGGTGAACCCGGACTTCGCGCAGGTGGAGGCGGACGAGCAGCGCGTGAACCTCACCCAGTTCAGCCTCTTCTTCCCGGAGAAACGGGAGTTCTTCCTCGAAAATTCGGGACTCTTCTACGTCGGCGACGCGGCGCGGAACACGCGCACCAACCTCCAGCCCCGCTACGACGAGGACCTCCTTCCCTTCTTCAGCCGGCGCATCGGACTCACGGAGGACGGGAGGACGCAGCCCATTCACGGCGGTGCGCGGGTCACGGGCAACGCGGCCGGCTTCCAGGTCGGCGCGATGACGATGCGGACGGGCGACGTCGACGGGACGGCCGGCAGCGACTGGGGCGTCTTCCGGGCACGCCGGAACCTGTTCCGATCATCGGACGTCGGCGGGCTGTTCATGTTCCGCCGCGCGACCGACGGAGGCCGTGACGACTTCAATCGCGTCTACGGCGCGGATACATACATCCGCTTCCCGGGAGAGGTCGACCTCAGCGTCTACTATCTCGCCTCGGATGCCCGGGGCCCGGCGGCGGAGGATGGGACCCTGTTCCCGACGACGAGGGATCGGGGCGGCTACACGGTCCGCACGTCGCTGAACCGCGAGGGCAACTTCCATCACATCAAGTTCGGCTTCATGGAGATGTCGCCGGACTTCCGTAACGACCTCGGCTTCCTCCGCCGGACGGGGTTTCGGAAGTACTTCATCGACTGGGGCATCCGGCCCCGCTTCCGGTTCATGCGCCGCCTCGGAGTGCGGGAGGTCCACCCGCACATCGTCTGGAACTACTACGACGACCTGGATAACCGGATGCTCGCCAAGTGGCTGCACACGGGCATCACGTTCTTCATGAACAACGGGGGGAACGTCCAGATCCAGGTGGACCCCACGTTCGAGCGCATCGACCGGCCGTTCCGGCTCGACCGCCGCATCGATCCCATCCCGCCGGGATCCTACAGCTGGGCCCCGTGGTCGCTGACGGGAGGGACGGACGCGAGCCGCATGTTCTCGTTCCGCTGGCGGGGCACGCTGGGGGAGCTGTGGAGCGGGACGCAGAAGTCGCTCTCGCTGACGATGAACTTCAAGCCGTCGTACCACTTTCGGGCCTCGGTCGGGATGTCGCGGACGGACGCGACGCTGGACCTCCCGGACGCGAGCTTCGTGCGGACGCTGTGGACGGTGCGGACGAACTATTCCTTCAATCCGGACATGTTCGTCGACGCGCTGATCCAGTACGACCCGGCGTACGACGTCTTCAACTCGAACGTGCGCTTCAACCTCATCCACGCACCGCTGAGCGACCTCTACCTGGTCTGGAACGAACAGCGGATCACAACCGGCGACGGCACTCCACCCGGCCGCAGCCTGACGCTCAAGCTGACCCGCATGCTCTCCTTCTGAGCCGCCCCGGGGCTACCCGCCGGCGGTGGTGACGGCCGCTTTCCTGTCCGGGTGGACGGGGGAGGTTTCCCACTCGTACTCCTCGTCCAGGACCCAGCGGTAGTACCAGTCCAGTTCGACGTTCGCCTTGAACAGGCGCTGCTGCAGTTCGACCCAGCCGTGTCCCTGCTCGGGCGCCACGTAGAGATGGGTCGGGACGCCGTTGTGCTTCAGTCCCTGGTACAGTTCGACGGACTGCGGCATCGGCACGCGCTCGTCGTTCTCCCCGACGAGGACTAGGGTCGGCGTCACGACCCTGTGGAGATCGAAGAGCGGCGAGTCCGCCATGTACTGTTCGATCGGGGCGTCCTCGGACCAGGGCGTGCCGCCGAACCACGGTGTGCGGTAGATGCGGACGTCGGATTGCGCGTACATCGACATCCAGTTCACGGCCCCCGCGCCCGAGGACGCGGCTTTGAAGCGGTCCGTGTACGTGATGATCTTGTTCGTCATGTGGCCGCCGGCGCTCCAGCCCATCTTGGCCATGCGGTCGCCGTCCACGAGTCCGCGGTCGACGAGATAGTCCACGCCGGCCATCACGTCCTTGTGGGCCTGGTCGAAGTAGTTGCCGATCATGTTGCGCAGGAAGTCGTCTCCGTACCCGGTGGACCCGCGATAGTTGGGCTTGAAGACGAACCATCCGCGGGCGGCGAGCACGGTCTCATAGTTGCTCGAGCGCGCGAAGCGGAACTTGTCGGAAGACGGCGGGCCGCCATGCGTCTGCACGACGAGCGGGTACCGCTCGCCCTCCCGATAGTCGATGGGATAGAAGATGAGACCTTCCACCTCGACGCCGTCCTCGCCGGCGTACTGCACGGCTTCGATGCGTGGCAGGAGGAACTCTTCGGCGAGGTAGTCGAAGAGGTGCGTGACCTGCAGTGGCCCGGACCCGGCCGACACCCACAGGTCCCCCGCGTTGGTCGCGCTGCTGACGGAATAGAGGTGCGTGCCGGATGAGGGGTGGTAGTCCCAGGCGCCGACCGAGTGATCTCCTTCGCTGACGGCTTCGGCGCGCGCCGCATCCGAGGCGTCGGCGGGCACGGAGTAGATCTGCTGGCGAACGCCCGTATTGGCGCGGAAGTAGATCGAGCGGCCGTCGCGCGACCACACGGCGGCGTTCACGTCGAAGCTTCCGCCGGGCACCACGGAGACCGGGTCGCCGCCATCGGTCGGGACGACGAAGAGGCGCTGGTTGAAGTAGAAGTCGCTCAGTTCGTCGTTCGTGTTCGCGACGAAGAGCGCGTGGCGGTTGTCCGGCGAGAGCGATGCGCCGACCTCTCCCACGTGATTGTCGGTGATCCGGCGGGCGCCCGTTCCGTCCGGGCCCATCACCCACAGTTCCGAGTTGAGCAGGTCGTCGTAGAGGGCGGTCGGCGCCAACTGCACGAGGAGGAGCGTACCGTCGCGCGAGGTCGAGTACCCTCGGACCATCAGGCCGGCCTCCGTCACGCGCTCCGCCGCGCCACCTTCGCTCGAAACGCGCCACAGTCCGGTCGGGCGCTTGTCCTCTTCATAGCGAAACACGTTGTCGTTGACCGCTTCGCGCGCCTTCTCGGCCTCCGACTTCTCGTCGACCGCCATGAAGTAGATCCAGGCGCCATCGCCGGACCACGAGATCGAACCCACGGGCGTCGGGTGTTCGCTCACGGCGCCGGCCTCGCCGCCGCGGGTCGGCATCACGAACACCTGGCTGTGCTCCGTGTCGTGCCGGTTCGCGACGAAGGCGATGCGCGAGCCGTCGGGCGACCAGCGCGGGCTCGATTCGCCGCCCTCGCCGTTCGTCATGCGCGTCGTGCGGGAGCCGTCCATCGCGACGCGCCAGATGTGGGAGACCGTGCCGTTGGCTTCCCAATCGGTGTCCGTCCTCACGTACAGCACCTCCGATCCGTCGGGCGATATCCGGGGATCGGCGAGACCGGGGATGTCGATCAGGTCCACGATCGTCATGGCGCGGCGCTGGCCGGAGAGGGGAGCGGCGGAGACGAGAACGGCGAGGATTCCGAGTCCGAGGATGCGGCGAGACATGGCTGACTCCTGCGGTTGGCGGTGGCCCGTCGCGGTACATCGATGTTGGTAGAGTCGTCCCCGGGTGACAAGAGCCCGACCGCACTCCGAAGGCACCGAACGCAGCGGGGCCTCGGCCGCGGGCTGCTACGTCGTGGCGTCGACGAGGGCGGCGAGGTGTTCGTCCGTTAGACCGTCCATCTCGAACATCGACACGCCGGCCGCGCCCGCCTCCCGCGCGGTCACGACCGCCTCCGCGAGCGCGGCGGGATCGAGCGCGGGCAGGTAGAGTCCGGCGTTCAGCGGCCGTGCGCCTCGCGCACCCGCGGTGGAGGCCGCCGCCTCGAGCGCCGCGATGCCCTCGCGCACCCCGTCGCCGATCCAGGGGATCTCCTCCAGATAGAAGCTCTGGTAGAGCATCGGAAAGAAGCGGTCGAGGGGCCACCGGTCCCAGTCC
This sequence comes from Candidatus Palauibacter soopunensis, assembly GCF_947581735.1. Classification (NCBI taxonomy): domain Bacteria; kingdom Pseudomonadati; phylum Gemmatimonadota; class Gemmatimonadia; order Candidatus Palauibacterales; family Candidatus Palauibacteraceae; genus Candidatus Palauibacter; species Candidatus Palauibacter soopunensis. The sequence continues at coordinate 38,414 of NZ_CANPVT010000029.1, read as the reverse complement.
TGGCGGACCAGCGTGCGGGCGATGGAAGGGGTCGGGAACACGGCGGCGGTGATGGGCTTCCCGTGCTCGTGGGCGGCCTCGACGAGTCCGCGCACGGCGCCCGTCACGGAGTCCCACCGGAAGCGGCGCCAGGCCTCGTCTGCGGGCGGGTCGGGTATCTCCAGCGGATCCCTCCCGTCCAGGGCGAGAAACTGTTCACGGCAGACATCACAGTAGCAGAAGTCGAACTCCGGGTGCTCGACATCCTGTACGAGGTCATACGTCTCCCAGAGCGCGCGGGGGAGGATGACGTCGCAGTGGCGCACGTAGTCGAGGTGGACGCCGTCCACGGCCGGGTGGGCGGCGAGGTCCGCGATGCGTCCGCGCAGGTATTCGCGCACGGGGCTGCGCGAAGGGCAGACCCACTTGTAGTACCCGACGTAGGGGGGGTGATCGAGCGAACTCTCCAGGTTGCGGCTCACCGTGAACCACTCCGGGTGGTTCTCCTGCACCCAGGCGTCGCCGTTGCGGTTCATCGTCCAGAACCAGCGGTGATACTCGAGTCCCTCCGCGCGGGCCGCTCCCGAGACGAGATCGACATCGCCGCCGCCCACGAGGACCGCGTGGAAGCCGGCCTCGCGCAGTCTGCCGAACCGCTCGCGCCAGGCGGCGGCGTCCCGGTCGCGGTTCCCGTGCACCCACGTCCACAGCGTGAACGGCGCTTCCGGCTCCGGCGGGAACGCGCAGGCGGGGAGCGCCGCTCCGAGCGCCGCGGCGCCGCCGGCGGCCCGGACGAACTCTCTGCGCCTCACGGGGAGACCTCCCTGTCGGCGACGAAGCGCACCACGCCCCACTTCTCCGGCATGTGCATGTCGATCTCACCCTGCGGCGACCAGACCCAGTTGTCTTCGGGATGGTCGCTCCAGTCCACGGGTTCGCGCCGCTTCCGGTACTGCCCGTCCACGACCACGAGCGGCCACTCCACGCGCGAGAAGTTCACGCGCCACACGTCGCCGGGCCGCGGGGGCGGGACCGCGGCGTCCGCGGGTGCGCCGGGGGGGCGCAGCGCCGACAAGGGAATCGCGATCTCGACCGACCAGCCAGTGTCTTCGTCGGAGGGATCGTTCAGCGTGCCCTCGAGACGCACCGCGGTGCTCAGGCCTTCGATGTCCCAGGCGATGTCGGCCCTTCCTTTTTGCCGGTAGGGCTTGTCGAGGAAGAGATCGAACTCGGTCCCGAGCGCGTTGATCTCGAGTTCGTAGTAGGCGAGACCGTCGCCGTCCGGGTCGATGAAGACCTCGAAGTTGTGTTCCCGGTAGAGGATCGCGTCGCGGTCGGCCAGCGTCGCCCAGAGGTGAGGTTCCTCGAGTTCGGCGCCCACGTAGAGGAAGCGTTCATCCCACACGATCTTCGCGCGCGTCCCGAGGTGGGGATCGCGCCAGCCTTCGCCTCGAATGTCGACGAAGGGCTCCGTCCACGGCGCGGCGCGCCAGGCGTCGTCGTCCAGCGATCCGTCGATTGCGGGCGGGGAGACGGCGGGCGGGGCGTGGTATTCGCGCACTGCGGCCGGCATTTGGGCCGCCGAAGGCGCGACCGCCGGAGTCCCCGGCGCGGCGAACGCGGTCAGGAGAACGAGCGACAGATGGGCGGGCGGCACCGGCTATCCCCGTAGCGAGGGGAAGACCTGGAAGATCCCGCTCGTCGCCGGAGTGTCGACCGCGAGGTTCCCTTCCGCATCCAGAAGCCAGACGTTCACGCGGTACCATCCCTGGAAGGCAAACGACGTGAGTCTCAGCGTTTCCGTCACCGATTCTCCCGGATCGAGTTCGACCATGCGCTCGACGACGTCCGCCTTCGTGGCCGCGGGACCGCAGTGCAGCCGCGGATTGTAGACGGCTTCGAACGCGACCTCGAGGTTCGTCACGCCCACCGCCTTGGTTCCGCAGGAGTCCTTGAAGATCGGAGCATCGGAGACGTTCCGCGTCGTGACCGCGATCGATCCCGAGGGTCCGTATTCGTGCCGGTCTACGCAAACCTCGAGGCCGTGCTGCGCCGCGCACAACGAGGCGGCCGGTCCGGCCACGTCTTCTCCGCAGGAAAGGGAGAGGACGGCGGCCACCATGGACGCGAGGATGCTGCGCGACATCTTCGATCTCCGGAGGTTCACGGGCTCGGCCTTCAGTTGTTGGCTCCCGGGAAAATGACAAAGACGCCGCTCGTCGCCGGGGTGTCGAACGCGAGGGCCCCCTCCGGCGTCAGAAGCCATACCGTCACGCGAAAGAAATCCTGCGGAGAGTAACCCAGCCGCAGCGTCTCGCGCGTCGATGCTCCGGGTTCGAGCCTCACCATGCGCTCGACGATCACGGTTCGTGTGACCGCCGGGCCGCAGTGCCGCTCCGGATTGTACTGCGGCCTGAAATCCTCCTCGGAATCCGGGTCGGGTGCCGTGCTCGTGCCGCATGCATCCTTGAAGATCGGAAGGTCGGACACGTTGCGCGTGGTGATGACGACGGACTCGTTGGATCGGTATTCGGGTCGGTCCACGCACACCTCGGCGCCGTGCCGTATGTCGCACAGGCTACCCCGGGGCCCGGTCGCCTCCCCGCCGCACGACAGCGCAGGCGCCATCGTCGCTATCAGTACCGCCAAGCCTCGAAACTTCATGGATCTCCCACGCTTCGGATGACGCGAAATTTAGCGTCGCGTCCCCTGAATTCGCGAGCTTTCGGCGGAGGTTTCGAGATGGGTGAAGTGTTGCCCGCCGGGGCATCGCATCGGACTGTACGCGTTGCCGGGAGAGACCCCCCGGGGTCGCTTGGAGCTTCGCACAAGTCACGTGGAGCGGAACGGATGAAGGGAAGCCACAGGTGTTCCAGCCGGTTGGGCAGTCTGGTCCTGCTCGGCGCGGGACTCGGCGCCGGGCCTTTCGCGCTGGCCGCGCAGTCCGGTACGGCGGACGGAGAATGGCGCTACTGGGCCGGAGATGCCGGGTCCACGCGCTACGCGCCGCTCGACCAGATCAACGCCTCGAATGTCGGGGACCTGGAGATCGCGTGGCGCTGGCAGGCGCGCAACTTCGGTCCGAGCCCCGAGGGCTACTACCGCGTGACCCCGCTGTACGCGAACGGGACCCTCTATGCGACGGCGGGATTCCGGCGGGCGGCGGTGGCGATCGATCCGGAGACGGGGGAGACGCTCTGGATGTATCGGCTCGACGAGGGCGAACGCGGCCGGAACGCGCCGCGCGGCAACTCCGGGCGCGGCGTCGGTTACTGGACGGATGGCATCGAAGAACGGGTGCTTCTCATCACTCCCGCCTATCACATGGTCTCGCTGGACGCGAAAACCGGCCTTCCCGACCCGGCGTTCGGCGAGGACGGGATCGTGGATCTCAAGCTGGGACTCGGGCGGGAACTGGATCTGGTAAACGACCGCATCGGCTCGAGTTCTCCCCCCGTCGTCGTCGGGGATGTGATCGTCGTCGGGGCCGCGCTGCCGCAGGGGGGACGTCCTCCGACCAAGGAGATGCCACCGGGGCACGTACGGGGGTTTGACGCGCGGACGGGCGAGCAGCTGTGGACCTTCCACACGATCCCCCAGCCGGGCGATCCCGGCCACGAGACGTGGGAAGACGGATCCTGGGACTACACCGGCAACGCCGCCGTCTGGACGCCGTTCACCGCCGATCTCGACCTGGGCTACGTCTATCTGCCGGTGGAGGCGGGGACGGGCGACTACTACGGGGGCCATCGCCCCGGCGACAACCTCTACTCGCAGAGCCTCGTGTGCGTGGACGCGAGCACGGGCGAGGTCGTGTGGTACTTCCAGACCGTGCATCACGGAATCTGGGACTTCGATCCGCCGGCGGCGCCCGTTCTGATGGACATCACGGTGGACGGGCGGGAGATCGGGGCCGTGGCGCAGGTGACGAAGCAGGCCTTCACCTACGTGTTCGACCGCGTGACCGGCGAGCCCGTGTGGCCCATCGAGGAACGGCCCGTGCCCGCCGGCGACGTGCCGGGGGAATGGTATGCGCCCACGCAGCCCTTTCCGACGCTCCCCGAGCCGTTCGACATGCAGGGTGCGACCGAGGACGACCTGATCGACCTCACGCCGGAACTGAAGGCGGAGGCGCTCGAGATCGCGAAGAACCTCACGCTCGGCGAGTTGTTCACGCCGCCGACCGTACTCGTCGAGGGGGGGAACCAGGGAACGCTCATCACGCCCGGCAGCCTTGGCGGGGCGAACTGGCCCGGAGCGGCGTACGACCCGGAGACGCAGCGGCTCTTCGTGGGGTCCGCGACGCGCGGCTCCGTGATCGGGCTGGTGAACGATCCCGAATCGTCCAACATGCGCTACATCGCGGGACGTCCTCGTGGCGTCGGCGGCCCGCAGGGCCTGCCGATCCTGAAGCCGCCGTGGGGACGGATCACGGCGCTCGACATGAAGACGGGCCGGAAGGTGTGGCAAGTCGCGAACGACCACACACCGTCGTTCGTGGAAGAACACCCGGCGCTCGAAGGCGTCGACGTCCCGCGCACGGGTCGGCCCAGCAGGGCGGGCCTCCTCGCGACGAGCACGCTGCTCTTCGCGGGAACGGGCGGGGGGACGATGTCGGCGGACCTCACCGGTCTGCTGCGCGCACACGACAAGGAGACCGGCGAGATCCTGGCCGAAATCGAACTGCCGTCGCACCAGACCGGCGTCCCGATGACGTACATGCACGACGGACAGCAGTACATCGTCGCCGCCGTCGCGGGGCGCGGCGTGTCCGGGGAACTCGTCGCTCTGCGGCTGCCGGGCTAGCGCGCGGGTCCGGCAGCCGACCACCCGCGGAAAACCACCGTGCCAGTGCCTTCCGTCGTCCGGGGAACGCCCTTTCACGAACGAACCGGTCCGCTCTGCCTGACCGGCAACTGGCGGCGCTGGGCCGGGCATCTCTCGGCGAGTTCGTACGAGCCGACCCACGAGCACGAGTACCAGGCCATCCGCTCGGCGTGTGCGCTCATCGATGTCTCGCCGCTCTACAAGTACCGGCTCTCGGGGCCGGGCGCGGCCACGCTCGCGAACCGCGTCGTCACCCGCGATGTGGACCGGCAGGACGTGGGTCAGGTGTACTACACGCCCTGGTGCGACGCGGCCGGGAAGGTGCGGGACGACGGCACCCTGCACCGGCTCGGCGCGTCCGATTTCCGCCTTACGTCCGCCGAGCCGACGCTGAGGTGGCTGCACGAGAACGCCCGCGGACTCGACGTGGACATCGAGGAGGAGACGGAACAGGTGGCCGCGCTCGCGCTCCAGGGGCCCCGCTCGCGCGACCTTCTCGGACGCGTCACCGACGGGGACGTGGCGGGACTCCGTTATTTCCGCGTGATGTCGGCGCGGATCGCCGGGATCGCCGCGGACATCTCGCGCACCGGCTACACCGGCGACCTCGGCTACGAGATCTGGGTGGGCGCCGCGGACGCGATCCCGCTGTGGGACGCCCTCACGGCGGCCGGTGAGCCGTTCGGCTTGGCGCCGGCGGGCATGCTCGCGCTGGACATGGCGCGCCTCGAGGCCGGCCTGCTCCTGGTCGATGTCGATTTCATCCCGGCCCACCGTGCAATCATCGAGGACCGGAAGTCCTCTCCGTACGAACTCGGCCTCGGCTGGACCGTGGCGCTCGAGGCGTCGAACTTCGTCGGCCGGGCGGCCCTCCGCGCCGAACGGGCCCGCCCTGCCGCCTGGCGCTTTCGCGGGATCGCCCTCGACTGGGGGTCGCTTGAAGCGGCGTACGCGACCGCGGGCCTCCCCCCGCAACTCCCCGGCACGACCCTGCGCGACAGCGTGCCGCTGTACGCGGGCGGGCGACAGGTCGGATACGCCACCAGCCGGGGCTGGTCGCCGACCCTCAAGACCTACCTGGGACTGGCGCACCTCGAAGCGGAGTCCGCGGCCGTCGGAACCGAACTCGAGATCGAGGTGACCGTCGAGCACCGGCGGCGCCGGGCCCGGGCCACCGTGGCGAAGACCCCGTTCTTCGACCCGGAGCGGAAGCGGGCGATCCCGTGACGACCGCCAATACGTACGACGCGATCATCATCGGGGGCGGCCACAACGGCCTCATCAACGCCGCCTACCTCGCCCGGGCGGGACTTCGCGTGGTCGTCCTCGAACGCCGGCACCTAGTGGGCGGAGCCGCGGTGACGGAAGAGATCTTCCCGGGCTTCAAGTATTCTGTCGCTTCCTACGTCGTGAGCCTGCTGAGGCCCGAGATCATCCGCGACCTGCAACTCGCGCGGCACGGGCTGGAGATCCTCCCCCTCGAGAGCACGGTCACGCCGCTCCCGAACGGCGACTACCTCGGACGCTGGGCCGACCACGACCAGACGCGACGCGACCTCTATCGTCATTCCCCGAAGGACGCCGAGGCGTACGACGATTTTGCGACGCTCATGTACCAGCTCGCGTGGGCCGTGAAGCCTCTCCTCGGCGTCGTGCCGCCCGACCCGCTCTCTCCCGGGCTGCGCGATCTGAAGACGCTGCTCATGCTGGGACGGCACGCGCGCGGCCTCGACGAACAACAGTTCCACGCGCTTTTCAAGCTGGGGACGATGAGCGCGGCGGATTATCTGGATGAGTGGTTCGAGTCGGATGTGCTCAAGGCGACGATGTCCGCGAGCGGGATCATCGGGACCTTCCTCGGCCCTCGGTCTCCAGGGACGGCGTACGTCCTCCTCCACCACTACATGGGGGAGATCGACGGAGTGTTCCGGGCGTGGGGATTCGCCAGGGGCGGGAACGGGATGGTCAGCGAGTCCATTGCCTCCTCGGCCAGATCCCATGGGGCGGAGATCCGGACCGGGGCCACGGTCGAGCGTGTGCTCACGAGGAACGGGCGGGCTCTCGGGGTCGTCCTCGACGACGGCGAGGAACTCACGGCGAAGACGGTCGTGTCGGGGGTCGATCCGAAGCGCACCTTCCTCGGCCTGCTCGACCCGGAAGAGCTGCCGGACGATCTCGTGGAGGCGATCCGGCGCTTCCGGATCCGCGGCTCCTCGGGGAAGGTCAACCTCTCGCTCTCGGAGGCGCCGCACTTCTCCTGCCTGCCGGGCGGGGGGCCGCACCTGCGGGGCGCCTTCTCCATCAGTCCGAGCATGGACTACCTGGAGTGCGCCTACGACGACGCGAAGTACGGAGGATTTTCGCGGCGGCCGTACATGGACATCGTGATTCCGTCCATGATCGACCCCGGGATGGCCCCGCCGGGACGGCACGTGATGTCGATCTTCGTCCAGTATGCCGCCTTCGACATCGAGGGCGGCTGGGACGACGCGAAGCGGGAGGCGTTCGGGGACGCGGTCGTCGACACGCTCTCGGAGTACGTCCCGAACCTCCGGGACGCCATCCTCCACCGGCAGGTGCTCACGCCGCTGGACATGCAGGAGCAACTGGGGCTCACCGAGGGCAACATCTTCCACGGCGAGCTGACGCCGCAGCAGCTCTTCTTCTTCCGTCCGTCGCCCGCCTGGGCCGATTACCGAACGCCCGTGCGCGGCTTCTACCAGTGCGGCTCGGGCACGCATCCGGGAGGCGGGGTGTGCGGCGCCTCGGGGCGGCTCGCCGCGATGGAGATCCTCCGGGACCTGCGGCGGCGGCCGCGGGGCGGGTGGGCGGACCGGGGACGCCGGGCGTGAGGTCTCGGGCCTGCGACGTCGTCGTCATCGGGGCGGGGCACAACGGGCTCGTCGCGGCCGCGTATCTGGCGCGGGCCGGGCTCCGGGTGGTCGTCGTCGAACGGGGCGAGACCGCGGGAGGGTGCGCCGCGACGGAGGAGGTGTGGCCCGGGTATCGCGTGGACACCGGCGCGCACAGCCTGACCGGGATCGATCCGCGCGTCATGAGAGAGCTGGACCTGGCAGGAGCGGGCCTCGAGGTCCTGTCCCCGGATCCCTGTGTCGTCTCGCCGCAGCCGGCGGGAGACGCCCTCGTCCTGGAGGCGGACTCGGGGCGGACAGCGGATCTGATTCGGCCCTTTTCGGCGCGGGACGCCGCTCGCTGGCCGGATTTCGTGGACGCGATGTCGCGGGCCGGGCGCGCGCTCGGCGTCCTGTACCGCACTCTTCCTCCGCGACTCGCGGGCGCGGACCGTGGCGATCTTTGGGAGCTGCTCCGACTCGGCGCCAAGATGAACCGCCTGGGACGGCGGGATGCTCTCGAACTGATGCGGCTCATCCCGATGACGGTGGAGGAACTGCTCTACGAGTGGTTCGAGAGCGATGCGCTCAAGGGCGCGCTCGCGGCGGATGGCGTGCGGGGGATCTGCCAGGGGCCGCTGGCCTCGGGTACCGGCTACATGTTCCTCCACCACCTGGTGGGCGCGGGCGGTGTCGTGCGGCGAAGGCGGCAGGTGCGCCGCGGGATGGGCGCGCTGGGCGCCGCTCTTCAGCGCGCCGCCGTCGCGGCGGGCGCGGAGATTCGCCTCGGCCACGAGGCGGCCTCGATCCGCGTCGAAGATGGGCGCGCGACCGGCATCATCCTCGCCGGGGGCGGCGAGATCACGGCATCCCGCGTCATCTCGTCCGCCGATCCCGGCCGCACGCTGCTCGGCCTCGTCGACCCCGGCGAACTGGCCCCCGAGGTCGTGCGCGCGCTGGACAACATCAAGTACAGGGGCGTCGTCGCGAAGGTGCACCTCGCGCTGGGCGAGCCTCCGCGCCTGCGCCCCGGCGGCGACGCGGCCCGGGCCGCCCTGCTTGCCGGCGCCGCCATCACGGTCGCGCCGAGCATCCACTACATCGAGCGCGCATACGACGATGCGAAGTACGGCCATCCCTCGAAACGGCCAGTCCTCGATGCCGTCCTCACGACGGCGCTCGATCCGTCGCTCGCGCCGGAAGGGCGTCACCTCCTGTCCGTAGCGGCCCAGTACGCTCCCTTCCGACTCGCCGACGGCTCATGGAATGACGAGCGCCGTGAGGCGCTGGGGGACACAGTCATCGCGACGCTGGCGGAGCACATCCCCAACCTCGAGGCGGCGATCCTGCACCGGCACGTGCTGACGCCGGCCGATCTCGCCGACCGCTTCGCGCTTCCGGAGGGGAACATCCACCACGGCGAGATGACGCTCGACCAGGTCTTCTTCGGACGCCCGGTCGCGGGCTGGGCCCGATACCGGACCCCGATCGAGGGCCTCTACCTGTGCGGGGCCGGCACCCACCCCGGCGGCGGACTCAACGGCCGCCCCGGCGCCCTCGCCGCCGCCCGCATCCTCCGCGACAGGAAGCGACGGAAAGACTAGTCCAGGTCGATCCCCCGGCTGATGCGGAACACGTGACCGTCGGGATGGCGTACGTGCATCTCGCGCACGCCCCACGGCATGTCCGTGGGCGGCCACGTGACTTCGAGGCCCTGCTCCACGCACCGCCGGTGCACTGCGTCGACGTCGTCCACCCAGACCGACATCCAGACGCCCTTGTCGGCTCCGTCGTCGCCGTCCGGGCCGAACGTCCTCGCGACGGTGCTCCGGCCTCGGCCGCCCTGACCGTTCTGGCACAGGAAGATCTGGCACTCCCCGGCGGTGACGCCGCCGAAGTCCGGCGGATCACCCCAATCCCAGCTCTTCTTCCAGCCCAGCCGCTCGAACCACGCGAAGCTCTCCTGGAGGTCCGAGACGTTCAGGATCGGCGTCAGCCCCTTGGCGATCCAGGCCATCGCCGCTACCCGAGGAGGTCGGCGACCGCCTCGCGTTCGGCGCGAAGCTCGGCCTCGGTGATGTCCATGCGCTCGCGGCTGAAGTCGCTCAGGTCGAGGCCGTCCACCACGGAGTAGTCGCCGTCCTGGCACGTCACCGGCTGCGAGTACACCACGCCCTCGGCCACGCCGTACCGCCCATCCGCGTGCACCGCCATGCTCGTCCAGTCCCCTTCCGGCGTGCCGTGTACCCACGTCCGCACGTGGTCGATCGCGGCCGAGGCCGCGGACGCCGCGGACGAGGCGCCGCGCGCCTGGATGATCTCCGCTCCCCGCTTCTGGACCTTCGGGATGAAGGTGTCCCGGTACCAGGTCTCGTCCACGAGATCGGTCGCCGGGGCGTCCCCCACCGTGCATTGGCTGATGTCGGGGTACTGCGTGGCCGAGTGGTTGCCCCAGATCGTCATGCGCCGAATCTCCGTCGCGTGCCCACCCGTCTTCTCGGCGAGCTGGCTGATCGCGCGGTTGTGGTCGAGGCGCGTCATGGCCGCGAACTGCCGGCGGTCGAGCCTCGGCGCGTTCGCCGCGGCTATCAGGCAGTTCGTGTTCGCCGGGTTTCCGACCACGAGGACGCGCACGTCGGGCGACGCGCGGTCGCTCAGCGCGCGACCCTGCGGGCCGAAGATCCTCCCGTTGTCGGCCAGGAGATCGCCGCGTTCCATCCCCGGCCCTCGCGGCTTGGCGCCCACGAGCAGCGCGTAGTCGACGCCCTCGAACCCTTCGTTCACATCCGCGGTCCCGACGACCCCGTGGAGGAGCGGAAAGGCGCAGTCGTTGAGTTCCATCTCGACGCCGCGCAGCGCGTCGAGCGCGGGCGGAATCTCCAGCAGTTGAAGCGTGACGGGCCGGTCCCGCCCGAGCATGTCCCCGGCCGCGATCCTGAAGGCGAGGGCGTATCCGATATTTCCGGCGGCCCCCGTGATGGCGACCCGCGCTGGTGCAGTCATGTGATCTCCGCGCGTTGTGTGTGAATGTCGTGTGCGAACGTCGGTGAATGAGCGGCGGTGGGTGTCCGTGGAATCCCGTCCCCGGCGCCGATACGCCCGGGAAGCGCCAAACTCACAGGAGCGACTCCTCAAGTCCAGCGCGGATCCGGGCGGGCGCGACGGAAGCGGCGCGGCGCGGTCTCGCGCCGGGGCTCACGGCGTGGCAACTTCGGCGCTTCTCGAAACAGGGGGCGGTTCCGATCCGCGACAACGCTCACATGACTCGCCTGATGGCGGTGCTGCTCGGGTTCTGCGCGATCCTGCTCGGCTTGCTCGTGGTGGCGGTCGCAACCGGGGCGGGCCGCGCCACGCCGCTCCCCCATCCGGAGTACGCCCCGATGCAGGTGGGGATCGATGCGGGCGAACTCGGCGCCCCGACGTGGGCGGCGCATGTCGCCGGCATCGCCATGCTCGGGACCATGTGGGTCACGATGCTGATCGGGTTCCGGGACGGACACTGGATCCGGCGGGCGGTCAACGCCTGGATGGTCGGTTACGTCCTCCTCTTCGTGATTCTCATGTGGACCTTCGACGCGTACGCCGCCGGCGTTACAACGATGGTCCTCGGTTTCGCCGCTCCGACTTCCCTGCTGGTGTACGGGCTCACGCTCGCGCCGTGGATCCCGCTTCTCGCCATCACGTGGGCCTTCGAGAACGCCTACTTCGGCCCCCGGGAGCAGGCCCGCTTCGACGAGATCGTCGCGCAACAAGGCGAGAGGCGGGCGTCATCCCACGACGCCCGCGGCGATTCCCACGACACCGGCGGCGGCGAGGGATAGCGATCCGTGGAGGCGAATCGCGCCCTGATCACGCTGCTCGCCGTGGTCGCATATCTCGCGCTCTGCGTCGGCGTGGGACTCTGGTCGCTCAGGCGCACGAAGTCGGCGAGCGATTTCTTCGTGGCCGGCCGAACTCTGGGAATGTTCGTCACCGCGTTCGCGATCTTCTCGAGCACGATGAGCGGGTTCGGGTTCGTAGGCGGTCCCGGCCTCATGTATTCGATGGGAACGAGTTCGATCTGGATTCTCGGCACGATCGTCATCTCCAACATCATCGTCCTCAACCTGGTGGCGAAACGCCTCCGTCTCGTGGCGGAGCTTCGGGAATGCGTATCGCTGCCGGACGTGGCCGCGGCCCGGTACGGCTCGGAGTCGGTGCGGGCTTCCGTGGCCGTCGTGATCCTGCTCGGCGTGCTGGGCTACCTCGCGACGCAGATCCTCGCGATGTCGATCGTGCTGCAGGGCGTGCTGGCGGAGGCCGGAGTGCTCGAGAACCCGAGCCTGGCGCTCTGCGTCGCCATTTCCTGCTCGGTCCTCATCTTCTACTCGGTGACCGGCGGCATCGTGGCCTCCGTCTACACCGACGTGATCCAGGGCGCCATCATGGTCGTCGCATCCGCCCTCGTTTTCGTCACCGTGCTCGGGACGTTCGACGGCGGGATGAGCGAGATCAGCCGGATCGTGGCGGCCGACGACCGCGCGGCGAGCGGGCCGTGGGGAACGATCGGCCTCATGGGCGGGCTCGCCTGGTTCTTCGTGTTCGGCATCGGCGTGGCGGGGCAGCCGCACATCATCACCAAGTTCATGATGCTGCGGCGCATGAAGGAACTGCGCTACGTGATACCGGTCGGCGTCCTCGCGTACAGCTTCGCGGCGCTGCTCTGGATCGGGATCGGCTTCGCCATGCGGGCCCTGGTCATTACGGGCGGGCACCCCGCGCTCGCGACGCCGGACGCGGCTTCACCCGAGTTTCTGCAGGCGTTCACGCACCCGCTGCTCGCCGGCGTCGTCTTCGCGGCGCTGCTCGCCGCGATCATGTCCACCGCGGACGCATTCCTGAACATCGGGACCGCCGCCATCATGCACGACCTGCCCAACGCGATTCGCGGCCGGTCGCTGGGCAACGAACTCGCGTGGGCGCGCGCCATCACGGTCCTGCTGGCGATCTCCGCCGCGCTGGTGGCGCTCTATTCCGGCGACCTCGTGGCGCTGCTCGGCGTGTTCGGCTGGGGCACGTTCGCGGCGGGTCTCGTCCCCGTCATCGCGATTGGACTCAACTGGAAACGGGCCAACGTCCTCGCCGCCAACGTCGCCATCGCCAGCAGCCTGCTCATCAACTTCGGGCTCCGGTCCGGTTTCGGGTTCGGCGCCGTGCGTCTTCCGTACGGCGTCGATCACGGCGCCGCGGCGCTCCTCGTCTCCCTAGTCCTCTTCCTCTCCATCTCCTTCCTCACGAAACCCGACCCCATCGATCGGGACATCGAACGCGTGATGGAACTCTGATCCCGCAGCCTGATCCGCGAGGAGGGCCGGGGCGCGTTGAGTCGGCGGTTTGCACATGGCGCGAAACGAGACCATAATCTGGACACATCGCTGGACATATTGATGGACAAAAATCGACACATAATCTCTGCTGCATAGGCAGGAAGGCGGGATGACGGACGAGCGTCGGTACGAACGGAGTCACCCGTGGATCAGTTTTCGCGCGGGTCCGGAGCGAGCCACGCCCCAGTTGTGGTCCCTGCTCGGACAGGTGGCGGCTCGCTGCGAGCAGGTCGCCCGGGCGGTGCTGCCTCCCGCCGCGGCAGCCGAGATGCACAAGCTCTACCTCATCAAGGGTGCCCGCGCGACGACGGCCATCGAGGGGAACACGCTTACCGAAGAACAGGTTCGGGACAGACTCGACGGACAACTCGAACTTCCAATCTCGCAGGAGTACCTGGGTCAGGAAGTCGACAACGTCCTTCGTGCCTGCGAAGACATTTTTCGGCGGATCACCGTCGGCGAACCTCCACGCCTCACTCCAGACTGGATCCGGGAGGCGAACCGCCTCGTCCTCGCGGGGTTGGAGGAGCACCTGGAAGAAGGAGTCGTTCCGGGAGAGGTGCCCACGTTCTCCGTTGGGGTCGCAAGATATTCGGGTGCGCCGCGGGAAGACTGCCTGTTTCTCCTCGAACGGCTGTGTGAATGGCTGGAGGGCGACGTAGTCTGGCCGGACCTCGAGGAGCACCTGGGCAGTGCGATCGCAGTGGCGGTTCTGCGAGCGGTTTTCGCACACCTGTACATCGCCTGGATCCATCCCTTCGGCGATGGGAACGGTCGTACGGCGCGGCTCACCGAGTTCCTCATCCTGGCTCGCGCGGGGGTCCCCTCCCCCGCCACACATCTCCTGAGCAACCACTACAATCTCACTCGCGCGGAATACTACCGGCAGCTCGATCGTTCGAGCCGCGCCAACGCGGGCCGCGGGGATGCACTCGGGTTCGTCGTCTATTCGCTTCAGGGGTTTCTGGACGGCCTCGAGGAACAGTGTCGTTACATGGAAGGGGTCCAGTCATGGCTGGCATGGGAACACTACGTGTACTGGACGTTCGGACAGCGACGTCGCTCACCCGCCATGAACCGGCGCCGGGAAGTGGTCCTCGCTCTGGGACGGCACGCAGAGCCGGCGAGGAAGCGCGACATTCCCGACCTCGCTCCAGGCTTGGCGCGTCTCTATTCCACCAAGACCACAAAGACGCTCACGCGGGACCTGAACTGGCTCATGGCCAATGATCTGCTCGAGAGGGACGGGGGCGAATACCGCGCGCCCGTCCGCATGATGCAGCAGTTCCTCCCCGTCCGGGCGTAGCTCCGCGAGGTTTCATGAACAGGAACGACGGATCGTCAGGCCGAAAGATCTGGGTTCTCCTGGCTGCGGTGGCGGCCCTGATCGTTGTATCGGCACCCCTCTCGATACCGCGTGGCGCGGTGGCCTCGGGACAGGAGGCGCCGGAGGAGAGCTTCGCGATCGTGGATGTGACGCTGTTCGACGGCGAAACCTTCAGGCGACAACACGATGTCTGGGTCGAGGATGGCCGAATCCGACGCGTCGGCTCGGGCCTCGAACTGCCGGACGATCTGCCCCGCGTCGATGGCCGCGGACATACGCTGCTCCCCGGCTTCATCGACGGCCACGTCCACACGTTCGGCGGGACGCTGGGTGACGCACTGCGCTTCGGCGTGACCTCAGTGCTCGACCAGTTCACGGACTCCGGCCTCCTGGCGGGAGCGAGAACGGCCCGAGATGACATCGCGCGGACGGCCGAAGCCGATCTCTTCTCCGCCGGCATGCTGGCGACGGCGCCCGGCGGTCACGGCACACAGTTCGGGCTGCGCGTGGAGCCGCTCACGGGACCGGAGGGCGCCGCCGCCTGGGTGCGGGCGCGGAAGGAGGAGGGTTCCGACTGGATCAAGATCGTTTCCGAGGATGGAAGCGCCTACCGCGGCGAGATCCCCTCTCTGGAGCGCGAGACGATTGCGGCGCTCATCGCCGCCGCTCACGACGAGGGGCTGCTGGCCGTCGTCCACGTCAGCGACCTTGAAGCGGCGCTGGAGGCGGTCTCGCTCGGGGCCGATGGCCTGGTCCACACCTGGTTTGACGCCGCGATCTCCGAGGAGGACGCTCGCAGCTTCGCCCGGACGGGCGTTTTCGTCGTCCCCACCCTTTCCGTGATCATGGGACTGTTCGGGGACTCCACCGGTCTGCGCGTCCTCGACGAGACGGACGAATCGCTGGTCTCGCCGATGCAACGGCAGACCCTGAGCAACCGGTTCGAGATGCCCGAGGGACCGGACTCCGAGGTCGCGCTGGAGAACGTGCGGCGGCTCCATGCGGCGGGCGTGCGGATCGTCGCGGGCACGGACGCGCCGAACCCCGGGACGGCGACCGGCCTCTCGATGCACGGAGAGCTTCGCCTCCTCGCGCGGGCCGGCCTGGAGAGCCATGAGGTGCTCGCCGCGGCTACGTCCGTTGCCGCGGATGCATTCGCCGTCCCCGAGCGCGGCCGCGTTGCCGAGGGCACCATCGCCGATCTTCTGCTCGTGCGGGGCGACGTGGGGGAGGACGTGACGCGCACCGCCGACATCGTCACGATCTGGAAGGACGGCTATCCGGTGGTGCGTGAAACCGCCGGGACAGCCTTGTCGCCGGCGATCGCACCGGCTCCGGATGGGCCGGTCGTCGTCGACTTCGAGGACGGACTCGACTCCGGTTTCGGGTTCGGCTGGCAGGTGACGACGGACGCGATGAACGGGGGCGCTTCCACGGCGGATCTCGCCGTGGAGGAGGGGGCGCTCGTCGTGCGCGGCGAGACCCGGACAGGGTTCGCCTTCCCGTGGGCGGGCGCGATCTGGTTCCTCGGCGACCAACCGATGCAGGCGGTCGATTTCTCCGGCCGCAGCGTCCTGCGCTTCCGCACCCGCGGAGACGGACGCAGCTACACCGTGATGCTGTTCGGCGCGGGGGCGGCGGCCACCGTGCCGCCCACGGTCCCCTTCGTCGCCGGCTCGGAGTGGGCCGTCGTCGAGATCCCGCTCGAGAACTTCGCCACCGCGGACCCGTCGATCATCGCCGGCCTCGCCTTCGTGGCCCAGGCCCCGCTCGGATCGTTCGCCTTCGAACTGGACGATCTGGAGATCCGCTAACGTCGGTCGGTCAGCGGACGCCGACCTGGCCGGCGACGGCGGCGGTGAGCCTGTCCGGGTCGTAACCGAGGCCGTCCTTGAACACGATGCGGACGTTGCGGATGTCGGAGGGCCGGAGTTCGATGTCGCCCTCGATCACGACCAGGTCGGCGAGCTTGCCCGGTGCGACGGTCCCCAGTTCGCTGTCGAGGCCGAGAATTTCCGCTCCGTTCGCGCTCACGATCCGTACGGCATCGGCCGTTGCAAAGCCCGCTTCGACGAGAATCTCGAAGTTCCGCTGGTCGCCGTAGCCGGGTAGGGCGCCCCAGGCCGGGTCCACTCCCGCCGCCAGCACGCCTCCCGCCTCCACGAACGCGAGTTCGAAGTCGAGCATGTTCTCGAACAGGTCGATCATCCACGGCATCTCCGTCGTCCGGAAGATCGATCGCCGCTCCATCTCCGCCTCCACGACATGATCCGGAAGCGCCTCCAGGTCGCGCGCCGTGAGGTCGGGCACGAGCGGCGTGGCCTGCTCGGCGACGGCCACCGTCGAGGTCATGGCGACGCCGGCGGCGACCATCTCGGAGATCGTCTCGGCCACGCGGGGGTCGTCCATGTCCAGTTCGGCGATGCTTCGCTGGTAGTTGGGGCTGCACCGGTCCGGTTCACGCGTGGTGTCGTACTCGGAGTTGGCCCACAGGCCGTGCTCGAGGTTGTCGATCCCCATCGCCGTCGCCTCGCGGAAGCCCACCGAGCACAGGTGCGCCGTCACCTTCATGCCCTGGAGGTGCGCCTCGTCGATGATCGTGGCGAGCGCCTCGCGCGTGATCTGCGTGTAGGCCTTGATCCACTCCGCCCCCTCCGCGGCCCAGTAGCGCACGTACCGGCGCGCCGCCTCCTCGTCGCGGATCGCGTACATCCCGAGATCCCGGAGCCGCTCGTCGGGACCCGGGCTGATGACATAAGGGGCGGTGATGAGGAGGCGGGGGCCCGGCGTCTCTCCGCGCTCGATGGATCCCTTGAGCGAGAGATCCTGGTACGGGGCGACGCTCCCCGTTGTCCGCACCGTGGTGACCCCGGCCCCGAGATAGAGGCGCGGACCGGAGTACTGCATCTGCGAGGCGCGCGGCGTGGACTGGTAGTAGAACATGTGGTTGTGGAGGCCGACCATCCCCGGCATGACCGAGTGGCCTTCCAGGTCCAGCCGCTCGGCACCCGGGGGTATCTCGACCTCGCCGGCCCCGCCGACGCTCTCGATCCGGTTTCCGCGGATGACGATAGTCTGTCCCGAGCGTGCAGGTCCGCCGGTGCCGTCGAACAGGAGCACGTTTTCGAGCGCCACGACCGGCGCGGAGACGCGGAGATAGGATCGGACCTCGTCGGAGAGCGCGTCGCGGTCCTGCGCCGCGGTCTGGCCGAGGCCGAACAGGGGCGCCGCGAGCGCCGACAGGAATCCGCGACGAAGCCATGCGCCGCGAAGAGACGCTCCTTCGGGCATGATGTTCTCCTTGTGCCGAGTCGTGATCTTCCTCAGCGTAGATGCGGCCGCGGAGGCCGGAAAGACCCGCGTCCCCTCGAGAACCTTCCTGACCACAGGAGCTTCACCGTGCGCGCTGCCAGAGCCCCGCTGGTCCTTGGCTGGATGTTGGTCGCTGCGACTTCCCTCCCCGCGCAGGAACGGTGGCTGGCGATCGAGGGAGGCACGGTTTTCGACGGCACGGGCGCCGTTCACGAGAACGCGACCGTGCTCGTCCGGGGAGACCGGGTCGAGCGGATCGGGCCGGCCGGACAGGTCGAGATCCCCGACGGGGCCCAGCGGATAGATGCGTCCGGCAAGTTCCTCACGCCGGGGTTCATCGACCTCCACTTCCATTACTCGCCGGGCCCGCATGCCTCGATCGACGGGACGGGGACCGACGCGAACCCGGAACTGCCACTCCTCTTCCTGGCCAACGGCGTCACCACGCAGCGGGAGATGGGGCAGTGGATCGCGGACAACGAAGCCTGGCTCGATGCGGTGGGGGCGATGGGGCTGCCGGCGCCACGGCTTCTCTATTCCGGGCCGATCCTCGACGGGAGGGACACGGCCTATCCCACGATCTCCCGCGTCCTGCTGGACGAGATGGACGCGCGGGTGGCGGCAAACGAACTGATGGATCGCGGGGCGACGTCGCTGAAGGTGTACTTCCGGCTCTCGCTTGCGCAGGTCGCCGCCATCATCGAGGAGGCCGACCGCCGCAACGTGCCGGTCCACGGCCACCTCGAGATCGTCGACCCCGTGGCCGCGATCCGGCTGGGGATGGATGGAATCGAACACACGAGGTCCGTGGGCCGGGCGCTCGTCTCGCCGAAGCGGGCGGAGGAGTTCCGGCAGGCGGTGCTGCGCGAGAGCATCCATCGGGGCGAGGGAGGATTCGCGCTGTGGGCGGCGCTGGATCCCGCCGGACCGCGCGCCGACGCGCTCATCGAACTCATGCTGGAACGCAACGTGAACCTGGACGGCACGCTGGCCGTCTTCGAGCCGGAGTTCAGCGAGGAAGGCCGCGAGGTGCAGTGGGCGGCGATGCGGAACATGGCCGCGTTCACCGTGCGCTACGCGAAGGCCGGCGGACCCGTCACGATGGGCTCGCACGGCCTGGTGGCCAACGCACCCCCGGGGCTCGCCTACCAGCGCGAGATGGAAACCCACGTGGAAGCGGGCATGACGCCGGCGGAGACGCTGATCGCCGCGACACGGATGGGCGCGGAGGCGCTGCGGCTGCCCGACAGGGGTACGCTGGCGCACGGCATGCTGGCCGACATCGTGCTGTTCGACGCCAGTCCGCTCGAGGACATCGCCAATGCCCGCCGCGTGCACGCCGTGATCCTCGGCGGCGAGGTGCTCGACCGCGACCGACTGCTCGCCACCGCGGACGGTCTCGTCCCCTGATCTAGCAGCTAGCCTCCACCGCGTGCGGGGCCTTCGATGTGAACGGTCACGATGTCCGCGTCGTGGTATTTCTGGTGCCTCACGGACGTGGCCAGGTGCTGCAGAATGCGGAGCGAGATTTCGTGCTCCTGCACTTCCGCCGTGCCGTGGCTGGCCAGAACGGCGATCTGGTCCTCGATGTTCCCCGCGCCGCCAGCCGAGATGAACTCCAGTTCGGCCCCGGTCCCCCACTTGCGGGCCATGACGCGCAGCCGCCGATCTCCTGCGTCTTCCCCTTCCTTCGCCGCCTCCAGCAGGAGCAGCAGCGTCTCCTCCGCCGCCTGCAGCAGCCGGTCGCTCATCTCCATCTGCCACTTGCGCCGGATGGAGAACTTGTCGAGGAAGTTCCGGATGGCAGGGAGCGCCTCCACATTCAGCGTCGTCTCGACGCGCAGGGGCCGGGAGCCCGTGAGCTCGAGCAGCGCCGTGAGGAGGATCGCGACGAGACCCCCCGCGGTCATCCCGTTCTCGAGCAGCGGCGCCAGCCCCGGGCTCAGGTACTCGTTGAAGAGCGCGCCCTCCTGGAACGCGACGCCGGCCCAGAACGACACGCCGACGATCGCCGCCTTCCGATAGTCGATGCCGTCCTGGATGACGACCCGCGCCCCGATGACGAACAGGATCGCAATCAGAACGAACCCGTAGGCGGCGATGACCGGGTCCGGGATGGCGAGAACGATCGCCGCGATCTTCGGCAGGAACGCCAGCGCGCAGAAGGTCAGGCCGATGAACACGCCCACGCGGCGCGCCGCGACGCCCGTGATCTCCGCCAGCGAGATGCTCGACGAATAAGTCGTGTTGGGGACGGTGCTCAGCAGCCCCGACAGCAGGTTGCCGAGGCCATCGGCGGCGACCGCGCCCTGCACCGCTCCGAAGTCGGTGGCTCGGCTGCGCCGCCAGGACACGCGCTGAATGGCCACGGCGTCGCCCACGGTCTCGATCGCGCCGATCAGCGTCACGAACACGAACGTCGGCAGCAGCGCCCAGAAGGCGGGGCCGAGGCTGAAGCCGAAGCCGGGCCAGCCGCCCGCCGGGAGACCGACCCACCCCGCGGCCGCCACGCGCTCGAAGTCGTAGATGCCGAACGACACGGCCGCCACGCACCCGACGAAGATGCCGATCACCGGACCCCACAGCCGCATGACGCCGCTGCCCCGGAGCACGATGAGCAGCGTCGCGAGCACGGTCGCGCCCGCCGTCACCGGCGCCGCCAGCGGAGGTGAGCCCTCCGGCACCTGGCGCAGAAGATCGAACAGCAGGGGCATGATCGTGACGGCGATCAGCATGATCACGGTCCCCGCCACCACCGGCGTGATGATCCGCCTGAGGAACGCGAGGTGTCGCGAGAGTACGAACTGGAACAGGGAGGAGGCGATGACCAGCGACGCGAGGAGGGCGGGACCGCCTTGGACGAGCGCCGTCACGGAGGCCGCGATGAACGCACCCGATGTCCCCATGAGGAGGACGTACCCCGCCCCGATGCGCCCGATGCGCGCGGCCTGCACGGCCGTGGTCACGCCGCTCACGATCAGGACCGCGAAGCTCCCCCACGACAGGTAGTCCTCGGAGCCGCCGGCCGCCCGCACCACGATCGCCACCGTGATGACGATCGCTGCGATGGTGAGCACGACGTACTGGAGCGCGAGACCGATGGCGATCCGGTACGGCGGCGTCTCGTCGGGCTCGTACTGGATCGCGTTGTTGAAGTCGCGGGGTTCTGACGCCATCGGTCACATCCATCGTTGAGGAACGGAGATGCCGAACGCACGCGCAAAGCGGGCGACCGGGGTCGAACCGGCGACCTTCAGCTTGGAAGGCTGACGCTCTGCCAACTGAGCTACGCCCGCGAGGCCGTCGAATCTGGCGACGGGGCCGGCCGGCGGGCAAGTTTCGGGGCCGCACGGGACGAGGAATCCAGGAGGAAGATCGAGTGAGCGTTCGACATGTCTCGGAGTTCGGGCTGACGCCGGTCGCCGCCGGGTCGGGCACCGAAACGCAGGTCCTCATCGGGCCGGACCAGGGGCCGAACTTCGCGCTCCGGCGCTTCGTCATGCAGCCCGGCGGCGGGATGCCCCTGCACACGAACGCGGTCGAGCACGAGCAATACGTGCTCCGGGGCCAGGCCCGGGTGTCGATCGGGGACGAAACGCACGAAGTGAAGGCCGGGGATGTCGTCTACATTCCGGCGGGGACGCCGCACTCCTACGATGCCGTGGGGGATGAGCCGTTCGAGTTCCTGTGCGCGGTCCCGAACCAGCCCGACAGAATCGAACTCGTCGACTGCTGAGAACGGGCCTCGCCCGGCCGAGCACCTCCGTCCAGCCCGTGGTCAGGCCGTGAGGACGATCCTCCCGACGACGCCTCCCTCCTCGAGGTCGCGCAGGCTCGCTTCGGCCTCATCCATGGGCCGCGTCGCGTAGGGGATCGGATCGACCCGCCCCGAGCGAACGAGTTCCATCAACTCCTCCATCTCGGCGAGGCTCCCGAGGTCGGAGCCCTGGACCGCGAGATCCTTGAGGACGAGCAGGGGGACGGGGACGGAGAGTGAGCCCCCGAGCAGACCCACGACCACGAGGGTGCCGCTCTTGGCGACCGTCCGGAAGCCGAGCGCCGTGGACGCCGAGGAGCCGGCGAAGTCGACGACCGCGGCGCAGCCGCCATTGGTGAGTTTTTTCAACTGTCGGGACGCATCGTCCTCGCGGCCGTCCACGACGTGCGCCGCCCCGGCCCGCCGCGCCGCTTCGAGCTTCGCGTCGTCGACTTCGACGACGATGAGATCGGCGTCGAAGAGCGCCTTCGCGAGCTGGATGCCGGCGAAGCCGACGCCGCCGGCCCCGATGATGACGAGCTTGTCCTCGAGCCATCGTTCCGCCTTGCGGAGCGCGCTGTAGGCGGTGAGGCCCGAGCAGGCGTAGGTGCAGGCCAGCTCGGGTGGGACGTCCCCGAAGTCGAACATGTAGCGCGGATGCGGGACGATGACGTGGTCCGCGAAGCCGCCGTCGACGTGCGTGCCGAGGGCGCGTGGGCGGTTGCAGAGGTGCTCGCGGGCGCTGTCGCAGAAATCGCAGGCGCCACACCCGATCCAGGGGAAGACGACGCGCGCATCGCCGATGTCGACGCCCTCCGCGTCCGGCCCGGCCCCGGCGACCTCGCCGACGATCTCGTGGCCGAGCGTGAAGGGCAGTTCGCGCACCGCCCGTACATCCAGCTTCCGACCGCCGCCCATCTCGAAGTAGCCCTGCCACAGGTGCAGGTCGCTGTGGCAGACGCCGCACGCGTGGATGCGGACGAGCACCTCGCTGCCCGCCGGTTCGGGCGTCGGCCGCTCGGCCAGTCCGAGCGGCTCACCGTACTCGCGGAACTGGTAGCTCTTCATCGCCTCCCTCAGTGCGGTGTCAGGATTTTCGCGAACGCGTTCACGACGTCCTGCATCTGGTCGGCCCCCGCGAGCAGCACCTGGTGCTTGATCCAGATCGTCGAGCGGCAGAGTGCCTCGCACACGGGCAGCCCCCGCTGGAGTGGCGTGCCGTAGCCGGGGTGCGCCGGGATCCCCTCGGCCCGGAGCGCCTCGATCACGCGGTGCTTGTCGAGCGGGTCCGGTGCCATCCGGGATTCGTCGAGCCGGACCATGAAGATGTGGCAGCCGTGCGCGGTGATGCGCGCGTCCGGATCCGGTGTCCGAAGGCCCTCGATCTCCGCGAGGCGCGTCGCGAGCGCGTCCATGGCCTGCTGGCGAATCGCCTGCTCGGCAGGCAGGCGTTCCAGGCCGGAGAGAAGGAGGACCGCCTGGAACTCGGTCATGCGGAGGTTGAGACCGACCGCCCCGTGCTCGTGCGGCGAACCGCCGGGGTCGCGTCCACAGTCGTGCCACGACCACGCCCGCCGATAGAGCGGTTCGTCGTCCGTGAGGACCAGCCCGCCCTCGCCCGCGGTGAGGTTCTTGCTCGATTGAAAGCTGAACGCGCCCGCATCGCCCAGCGTGCCCACGGGACGGCCCCGCCAGCTCGCGAGCCACGCCTGCGCGGCATCCTCGACGACCCGGAGGCCCCGTCGGGCGGCGATGTCGTTCACGCGATCCATGTCCGCCGGGCGTCCGCCGATATGGACGGGCAGGATCGCCGTGGTGCGCTCCGTGATTGCATCCTCGATCCGCTCCGGGTCCAGGTTGTGCGTCCCCGGCTCGACGTCGACGAATGCGGGAACGGCGCCCAGCGACCGGACGGCGTGGGCCGTCGCCACGAAGCTGTACGGGCTCGTGATGACTTCGTCGCCGGGCTGCACGCCGGCAGCGACGAGGGCGGTCTGAAGCGCCATCGTGCCGTTGCAGCAGGCGACGGCGTAGCGGGCGCCGTGCAGCGCGGCGAAGCGGGCCTCGAGCTCCGGGACGGCCCCGCCACCCAGTCCCCATCGGCCGGACTCGAGCACCTCGGTCAAGGCGCGCCGCTCCGCTGCCCCGGAGCGTGGCCACGCGGGCCAGGGCGCCGTGCGGACCGGGGTGCCGCCGTCGATCGCCAGCCGGCCGGTCACGCCCTACGAAACGGCGCGCGGCCGGCTCCGAGTGATGATCGCCGGGACGCCCGAATCCCGCGCGAGCTGGTTGAACGCGTCGAGCATCTCGCCGAGCACGCGCGAGAGCGCGGCCTCTTCCACCACCCACTCGGCCTCCAGATCGCCCCAGCGCTCCAGCACTCCGGCGCGAGGGGGCAGATCGGAGCCGTCGACCTCACCCATGAGCGCCGTCAACTGCATGTTCAGCAGCCCCTCGTAGGCGACCATGTCCTGCTGCGCCGCCCGCCGCTTCTGGAACAGCCGATCCTCCAGCACCGTGATGGAATCCGCGAGTGCGGCGCCCGCCGCTCCGAGCGCCTCCGCACCGGAGAGGCCGGCGTCGGACGCCTGGCCAACGACCGCGTTGACCTGCGCGCGCACGTCCCGGATGTCGTTCAGCCCGACGTGGAGGTCCACGATCGCCCCGAACACCGACTCCAGGAAGCGCCCGCTGGCCACGAAATCCGTCTCCGAAGCCGGTATCCGCGGATCGCCGTACACCTCGAACGACTCGGTCTGCGCCGGCGCGTCGCCCACCGTCAGGCGGGCGCTGTACGTCCCCGGCATGACGCGATACCCCTGCGCATCCCCGAAGAAACTGTAGGACTCCGCAACTCGTGGCCCGCTCTCCACGCGGAGGTCCCAGAACACCCGATTGTGACCCGGTGCGGCGGGCGCGCGCGAACGCCGGACACCCGTGGCCGTCATCGCCGTATCCGTGGTGAACGTGCGGACCACCGCGCCCGCCGCATCGAGGATCTCCAGCACCAGCGAGATGTCCCCCGAAGCCTCGGCCGAGTCCGTCGTATCCTCGGCTCCCGGCTCGCCCGGCGCCCCGCCCACGACGTAGTCGATCGCGACGCCCGGCGCCTTGTTCTGTCCCGATGTCGTCGGGCCCACCGGACCGCCGAGTCCCGCGCTCACCCGGTACGCCGTCGACGGCGTGTACAGATGGTGCCCGTCTGCCGCCTCGGCGTCCGCCTGTTGCCGCAGCGGAGAGAGATCGTCCAGCACCCAGAAGCCGCGCCCCTGCGTCGCCACGGCGAGATCCCCCGCCTGCACCTGCAGGTCGGTGATCTGCGTGAGGGGCATGTTCAGGGCGAGGCTCCGCCACGACGCCCCGTCATCGAAGCTCGCGTACATCCCGAGTTCGGTCCCGGCGTAGAGCAGGCCGCGGCGACCGGGATCCTCGCGCACGACCCGCGCCCACGCGTCGGGCCGGTCGGCCCCGATCCCGGCGTCGATGCGTTCCCAGCTCTCGCCATAGTCCACGGTCTTGTAGATGTACGGCGCGAAGTCGTCGAACTTGTATCGGGCGAGCGTGATGTAGGCGCCACCCGGCTCGTGCGGCGACGGGTCGAGGGAATTCACCATCCCCTCGGGCATCCCATCCGGCGTGACGTCCGTCCACGTCTCCCCGTTGTCGCGCGTCACGTGGACGAGGCCGTCGTCCGCCCCCACCCAGATGGTCCCCGCCTCCAGCGCGGATTCGGCCATCGTCATAATCGTGTTGTAGACCTCGCCGCCCGCGGCCTCGTTCGTGAACGGCCCGCCCGCCGCGACGTGCTTCTCCGGCTCGTTCCGCGTGAGATCGGGGGAGATCTCCTCCCACGTCACCCCGCGGTCGCGCGACCGCAGCAGATGCTGCGCTCCGTGGTAGATCACCCTCGGATCGTGCGGCGACACGACGACCGGGCCGTTCCAGTTCCAGCGATAGCGCATGTCCTCGGCATCCATCCCGAGCTGGAACTGCGGGTACGCCTGCACGCTGCGCGCGGAGCCGAGTTCCGTGTCCAGCTCCGTGATGATCCCCTGGATCGATGTCGCGTAGAGGTAGCGCGGGTTGTCGGGATCGAAGGCGACCCAGGCCGATTCCCCGCCCCCCGCGTCGATCCAGTCCTTCCAGCCGAGGCCGCCGGAGTGCGTCGCCCAGCCCAGCATGCCCACGCTCGTGTTGTCCTGCTGTCCCCCGTACATCCGGTACGGGAACTGGTTGTCCACCGCGAGCCGGTAGATCTGCGCCGTGGGCTGGTTCTCCTGCGTCGACCAGGTCTCGCCCCCGTTGAACGTGACCGTTCCACCGCCGTCGTTGGCGGAGAGCATGACCTGGCTGTCGAACGGGTTGATCCACAGGTCGTGGTGGTCGACGTGCGGCGTCTGGATCGTCTCCCAGGTCCGCCCGCCGTCAATCGACTTGAGGAAGGGCGAGTTCATCACGTAGACGGTCTCGCGGTCCTGCGGGTCGGCGTAGATCTCGATGTAGTACCAGGCCCGGCCCCGAAGCTGGCGCTCGGAACTCACCAGCGACCAGCTATTCCCGCCGTCGTCCGAGCGGTAGACGCCATCCGCTTCCTCGTCCGCCTCGATCAGCGCCCACACGCGATCGGGGTCGGCCGGAGACACGTCGATCGCCGTCTTTCCCATGAGATCGGGCAGGCCCGCATTGAGCTCCTCCCACGTGTCCCCGCCATCCGTCGACTTCCAGAAACCGGAGCCGGGACCGCCGCTGCGGATGTACCACGGCTCGCGGTCGTGGTCCCACATGGAGGCGTAGAGGATGCGCGGGTTCGTGCGGTCCATCGCGAGGTCCGAGGTTCCGGTATTCTCGTCCACGTGGAGGACAAGTTCCCAGTTCTCTCCTCCGTCCGCCGAGCGGTAGATCCCCCGCTCCCGTGACGGCGCGAAGGGCGACCCCTGAGCGGCGACGTAGACGAGGTCCGGATCCTCGGGATGCACCCGGATGCGGGAGATCACGCGGGTGGGGGCGAGGCCCATGTGCGTCCACGTGCGGCCTGCGTCCGTGGAGCGGTAGACCCCGTCGCCGTGCGAGGTCGTGACGCCGCGGATCGAGTGCTCGCCCATCCCGACGTACACGACGTTGGGATCGGACTCCGAGACGGCCACCGCGCCCACGGACGAGGTGCCCACGAAACCGTCCGTCACCGGATGCCAGCTGATGCCGGCATCGGAGGTCTTCCACACCCCGCCGCCGGCCGTCCCCATGTAGTACGTGAGTCTGTCATCGGGGACTCCGGCCGCGGCGACCGACCGACCGCCACGGAACGGGCCCACATTGCGCCACCTCATCGACTGGTAGAGCGCGGTCTCGCTGTCCACATCGCTGGCCGTTTCCTGGATCGGCGCTGTGGCGCGTACTTCCGCCGCTGGCGCCGCAAGTATCAGCGCCACGAGCAAACTGCGTGCGCGTCGCGAGAGGACTGGGAGAGGGATTCTCAAGTCGATCGACCACATGGGAGCGGACCTCCGAAGTTGGCATGTCGGCACCCGGGCCGACCCGTTTCATATTGGGCGCGAAGAATACACCGCGGCCCGACGCCGCCGACAGAAGAGAGGGTTCATGCACATGCTCCTGAAGCGGTTCGCCGGACGCCTCACCCTCACGCTCTCGATGGTGGTGCTGGAGTCCGCGGGCTGGCTGCTCTTCCCGCTCGTCATCGGCCGGGCCATCGACGGCGTCCTCTCGGGCTCGCCCCGGGGCCTGTACGAACTCGCGGGACTCGGGATCGGGACGATCTTCATCGCGATCGGCCGTCGGGTCGTCGACAGCCGCGCGTACGCCGGCATCTATGTCCGGCTGGGCGAGGAAATGGTCGCTTCCGCCGCGGAGCGCAGCACCTCGACCCGGACGGCGCGGCTCGGAATGCTCCGGGAGATCGTCGAGTTCTTCGAACCCTCCCTCCCCCAACTCATCACGAGCACCATCGGGCTCACCGGCACCATCGTGATCCTCTCGAAGCTGAACGTTCACGTGTTTCTGGGATGTGTCGCCGTCGCCGTCGCCACGGGCATCCTGTACGCGCTCACGGGAAAGCTGACGACGCGCTACAACGAGGGGCTCAACGATGAGCACGAGCGACAGGTCGATGCCGTCGACAGCGGCGATCCCGTCCGCCTCGGCGAGCACCTGCGCGCCATGACGCGGTGGAATATCCGGCTCTCCGACCTCGAGGCCGGCACCTTCGGCATCAATTGGGTGTTCATGATGGGCCTGCTGGTGTTCGCGGTCGGCATCTCGGCGGAGCGCACCGTCGAGTACGGCGCCGTGTTCGCCATCGTCATGTACGTCTTCCAGTTCGTGGAATCGCTGATGGCCCTCCCCTTCTACTACCAGCAGTGGTTGCGGCTGCGGGAGATATCGGGCCGGCTCGCACGCGTCGGCGCCGAGGCCGGCGCCCCCGCGTAGCCGGGAAGTTCAGTCGCGGCGAATGGCCTGGCCGGGGAAGGCGGTCTCGATGAGTTCGGCGTCGCGGACGACGAAGGTGCCTGCGACAAGCACGTGCTCTATCCCGGAGGACGGCTGCGTGGGCGACTGGAAGGTCGCGTTGTCGATGACCGTGGCGGGGTCGAACACGGCGATGTCGGCATCCGCCCCGACCCGGATCCGGCCCTTGTCCGCCATCTGCGGCACATAGGCGTCGAGCCGCTGCGCCGGCATCAGCGTCATCTTCCGGATCGCGTCCATGAGCGTGAGGAGACCTTCCTCGCGCACGTAGCGGCCGAGAACGCGGGCAAAGGTCCCCGCCCCGCGCGGATGTCCCTGGCCGTTGACGAAGGGAACCCCATCGCTCGCCACCATCACCAGCGGATGGGCGAGGGCCAGTTCGAACATCTCCTGGGGAATGATGTGGGCGATGATCCGGCCGCCGGCCTCCCGCCGCTCGTTGAACGTCTCCTCCGTCAGCCGTTCGCCCGTCGCATCCCACTCGATGTCGCCGAAGTCGCCCCCGAGCCGTTCCCGCCAGCCCGGGTCGAAGATCGCGGCCCGGATGTCGGTGGAGGCCGCGGTGTAGGGATAGACCTCGGTCGTCACGTCCAGCCCGCTCGCCTGCGCCCCCTCGATCATGCTCAGGAGCGTCGGTACCTGTCCGAGGCCGCTCGATCCGATGTGCACGATGTGGACCCCGCCCCCCGTCGACGCCGCGTTCGCGATCATCTCGTGCACGGCCTCGATGGAGCTTCCGGGCTCGACGAGTCCCGCGTAGCGGATGTGGACGAAGCTCGTCACGCCTTCTTCCGCCGCGAGCTGGAACAGGCGGTGGATCTCTTCGCGCCGGGCCCCGGGCGTGTACTGGATGCCAAAGCCGAGGCCGAGCGCCCCGCGTCCCAGTTCGTCGCGCAGCCGGCCCTCCATCACCGCGACCTGCTCGAGGTCGGCCGCGAGCCGGACCGCTTCCTCCCGCCCCCCCAGGGCGAGTCGGCGCGCGGCCCCGTGCGAGGCCGTGGCGCCGTAGTGGATCGCGGCCATCCCTTCCCGGCTCGCATACCACTCCTCCACGTCGCCGGTGCCGCCCTCCAGTTCGAGCGCGGTCGTGACCCCGTCCTGCGCCTGCAACTGGCTGGAGAAGAGGTCCTGGCCGTGGGCGTGGAGGTCGATGAACCCCGGCGCGACGACGAGACCGGACACGTCGACCACCGTCTCGCCGTCCAGCGGGGACTCGGAAATCGCGGCGATCGTCCCGCCGCGGATCCCGACGTGGCGTACCGCGTCGAGACCGGACTCGGGGTCCATCACGCGCCCGCCCGCGAGCACGAGGTCGTAGCTCTGGGCCTCGGCCCGGACATCCGTCGAGGCCAGCGCGGCGGCAACGGCGATCAGCGTTCGAAATCTCATCGTGAGGATCCGTTTCATCCGAGCAAGGACGGAAGCACGCGAGCGACCCACAGGCCCAGGAAGGTGCCCACGGCGTTACCCAGCGACCCGATCAGGACGGCCGGGAGCACGAGATCGCCGCGCCCGAGGCTGCGCGCCAGCGCGAGCGCGGAGGTGCCGCCGCCCACGTTGGCCTGCGACGCCACGGCCGCGATGTCCACATCCAGCCGCAGGAGTCGGGCAGCGCCGAAGGTGATGAACCCGTGCACTACGATGATCGTGAAGGTGAAGACGAGGAGCGCCAGACCGAGGGGGCCGATGTCGGCGAGCGCCCGCACGTCGCAGTGGGCTCCGATCACGCACAGGAAGAGGTAGACGGAAAAAAGGCCCAGTGTGCGGCTGCCGGCGAGATCCGTGATGGCCCGGAACTGGGCGAGGATGAGCGCGATCACCGTGAGGATCAGGATGTCGGGGATCGGGAACCCCACGGCGGCGGTCCAGGCCTCCAGCCGCTGCGAGGCCCACAGCGTCCCGAAACCGATCGCGAGGACGAGGGCGAGATCGACCGGGTGCACGCGCTCGGTGTCCTCGTCGACTCCGAGGTCCGGGGCCCGATCGGCGGAACCCGGCGCCGCGTCGGCCGGCCCGCCCCATCTCCAGCCGGACTTCGGCCAGTGGGGCCGCAGCCAGCGGGGAATCGCGATCGTCGCGGCCATCCACACCGTCGTCATGATCGAGTCGACGGCCGACGCGCCGCCGAACAGCACGCCCTCGCGCATGACGTCGTATCTGAGCGCGACCGCGTTGAAGTTCACGCTGCCGCCCGTGTAGGTGCCTGTGAACATTCCGCCCAGCGGCCCGAACAGGGGACCGATCCGCTCCGGCCCGTCCACGAGGGCCATGCCGGCGATCACGCCGGCCACGGTCCCCAGCGACCCGATGAGAAAGAGCGTGATGATCGGCAGCCCGGCGCGGAGGATGTCGCGCAGGTTGACCTTCAGCAGGAGCCACACGATCGCGAGCGGGGCGACGGTGCGGAAGATCGCGTCATAGGCCGGGACCGGATCCACCTCGGTCGAGGAGGTCGGAAGCAGGCCGAAGTTCGCGATGATCGCGGTGAAGATGATGACCATCAACGCGGTGCCGCCGTGCCGCAGGAAGCTCCGGCGCACGAGCCACTCCGTCCCCGCGATGACGAGGCACAGGACGGCGACGATATAGAGCGTCTGTGCGGTCACGCCGGAACTCGATCAATCACCGGCATAGAGCGACTCCGCCTTCACCGCGGAGGTCGTGATCCCCTTGATGAAGGCGGAGGAAAACCCGCGGTGCTCCATCTCGTTGAGGCCGGCGATCGTGCAGCCTCGTGGCGTCGTCACGCTGTCGATCTCGCGCTCGGGATGACGGCCCTGATCCCTGACGAGAGCCGCGGCTCCGAGCGCGGTCTGGGCCGCCATCCGGAGCGCCTCGTCGGGGTGGAAGCCGATCTCGATGCCGCCCTGGCAGGCGGCGCGCACCGCCCGCAGGAAGAACGCCACGCCGCAGGCGCAGAGGGCGGTGGCGGGGACCATGTGTTCCTCCTCGACGACGAGCGTGGCCCCGACGGCCCGGAACAACTCCGCCACCCGGTCGAGTGCGCCGACATGGGCGCGCTCCGCCGCGAGGCACGTCATCGACTCGCGCAGCGCGACCGCCGTGTTGGGCATGGCGCGCACGATCGCCACGTCCGGGCCCACGTGCCGGCGAATCGCCGCGATCGATGCCCCGGAGACGACGGACACGAGGAGATGGCGCCCGGCGTCCACATGCGGGGCGATTTCCATCAGTACCGAGTCGAGAGCCTGCGGCTGGACCGCGACGATCACCGTGTCGCAGGCGGCGACGGCGCCCGGGTTGTCGGACGACACCCGAAACCCCCGTTCCGCGAGATCCGCGACCCGCTCCGTGTGGCGGCGCGTGACGTGGACCTCCGCCGGAGCGTGCGAGCCCGCGGCCACGAGCCCCTCGGCGATGGCGCGCCCGATATTCCCCGCGCCCAGGATGGCGACGCCGGCGGACGATTTCGATTGGCGCATATCCAGGCCTATTCGCGTGTTACGGAAGTGAGATCCGCGCGGGACCGGCAACGGCCGGGGCCGGCGCGAGGCGCATTGTCGCCCGAGGGCCGCACGACCCGCAAGGCGTTGCCGTCCGAGCGGCGCGCCGGTGTCGCCGGACCCGGGCGGCGCTGCGACATTGCACGTATCCCCCGCAGGAACGGAGGACGGAAGATGGATCGTCGGATGGTTGAATACGAAGCGAAAAAACAGACACCGCTCGTGGCGTACATTCTCCTCGTCGTGTTCGGCGTGGTTGGCGCCCACAACTTCTATCTCGGACGACGCGGACAGGCGCTGGCCCAACGTCGAGATCCTCGTCCGCGCCGACTCCGCCTACGCCCGCGAGGAGATCATGGCCTTCTTGGAGCGAGAGAACATCCACTACGTCCTCGGCGTCGCGAGGAACGACCGGCTTCGCCGACGGGTCGCCCCGGAACTCCTCGCCGCCAAGGTCGAGTCGGAAGGCCGCGGCCGTCCGGCCCGCCTCTACGCCGAGTTCGACCACGCCACCCGGACCAGCTGGTCCCGCTTCCGCCGCGTCGTCGCCAAGTGCGAACACATCCCCGGCAAGTCCAACCCCCGCTTCGTCGTCACCTCGCTCCCGAAGACGATCTCGCCCAGGACCCTCTACGAGCGCGTCTACTGCCCCAGGGGCCACGCCGAGAACGCCATCAAGGAGCAGCAGCTCGACCTGTTCGCCGCGCGCACCTCCGCCGGCCCCATCGCCGCCAACCAGCTCAGGCTCCTCTTCTCCGCCTTCGCCTCCATCCTCATGGCGCGCTTCCGAGCCGCCCTCGCACACACGCGCCTCGCCCAGGCCACCGCGGGATCCCTGCGCCTCAAGCTCCTCAGGATCGGCGCCCGCGTCTCCGTCTCCACACGACGCATCGCCGTCGCCATGGACGCACACCACCCCTTCCAGGCCGAGTTCGCCCGCGCATACGCCCGCGCCCCCACGTAGCACGTAGCACCCTACCCCCCGACCGCCTCCCGACCCGCCCGGAGCTCCGGGCCGACGCACCGGTGTCTCCACTGCTCATCCGGCGCCGCCGCGAACGCCTTCGACCGCTTCCCGATCCCGGAAAAAGCCCGCGATCGAACCCCGCAGGACTGTCCGAGTACCCCAAACCGCACCCATTATCCCGACGACTATCCCCGAACCGCGCCTACGACGGCGCTCCGGGCAGCGTGTGAGAAATCCGGGCTAGGGCGGCAGGAGAAGTGGTTTTCCTCGGACCGCCCCTGCGTGGGCAAGACGCACCTCGCCATTAGCTTGGCGATCACGGCGACCGAGAGCGGACGGAAGGATCTACTTCGGCACCCTGACCGACCTCGTCAACTCGCCGGAGGAGGCCAAAACCGCTGGCAGACCTGACCGCCGCCTGAAAGATCCTAACCCATCCGGCGCTGCTCGTCGTCGACGAGATCGGCTACCTGCCTCGGCGACGAGGTCATGGCCGCCGCCCTGCTCGACCGGCTGCTCCACAGCCATATCGTGAACATCCGGGGCAACAGCTACCGAATGCGCCGCCACGCCGAACTCTCGAAGGCGATCCATCCACGGGCGAGCCAAATAGATGCCGAAGTACCGGCGTCCGGAGAAGGTCCGTCATGACGGCTGCGCTCCCGCTCCGCTGCCCTGCTCCGGTCGCTCCGCTCCCTTCGCGGAGCAGTATTCGGACCCTGACATTTTCGAAGCCCATTGACATGTCGGATCGCTTGGCCGAGGGGATGGACACTTTCTGAAAGCAGATCAAGGCAATCCGGGACAGGGCGAGGGGGCAGTTACTCGACATCGTCCTAGAACTCGGGACCAGTCTCGGTCGTTCCGAGGAGAGAATTGAGGGTCGAATCTCCGCGCTGGAAAAGCGTGTGGAGACGCTGCAGCCATGAAGCGATGAGTACTCTTGGGTGCATCGTGATCGGATCGTTCCTTCTCGTGTTGTGCAGAGAGCACGAGGAGATCGGGACAGCCATTTCCGTCCACCGAAGCTTGGAGAAAGTACAGGGGGAATCTCGGTTCCTTCGGGGCCATGTGTTGGTTTCCCCCGCTCTTCAGGCGACTTGACGGTATCTTCGACCTGTGCCGCCCGCTATGAGAGGGCATCTGGGCGGGCGTTGGTGATCTCGGTTCTGACTGGCTACGGGTTGTTTCTACTGGGCAGCTGGGCAGCGTTGTCGTGAGGGCCAACTGGTGATCCTATGCGACCATCCCGCTACCAGAGCGAGTCCAGCCTGATTCGAGGCCCCGAATCATGGTCCCCGGATCGCTTGAAGACGGATCGCGATCCCCCCGGCGCGCGCACCAACCGGGGCCCGCTCAGGCTCCGTTGAACTCAGCAGCCGTGCAAACGGATTCGGCAAGATAGCGAGCCCAGCGGTCCATCACCTGGCGCCGGCGCGCGAAGAGGGTGCCTCTGGCGTAGGCCGCCTCCACCTTGTCGCGCACGACATGGGCCAAGGCCGCCTCCGCCACCTCTCTGGCCACGCCCGTGTCGCCGCACCAGACCCTGAACGACGTGCGGAACCCATGGGGCACGGCCGGAACGCCGTTCTCTCTCAGCAGCTTCGAGAGTGTGCTTGCCGAGAGTACCCGGTTGGTCGGGGATGAGAAGACCAGTCCATCCCCTCCCGAATGGCGGCGAGCTTCACCGAGGATCTCGACCGCCCTCGAAGTCAGCGGCACCCTGTGTGCACGTCCGGACTTCATGCGTTCGTCCGGCACCGTCCACGTCTCCGCCCCGAGGTCCATTTCCTTCCACATGGCGTGGCGGACCTCGCCCGACCGCGCCGCCGTCAGCACCAGAAACTCGAAAGCGAGCTTGGTCGCCGGCCACGCCCGCGAAGCGCAGATCGCCTCCAGCGCCGCTCCCACCTCGGCGTGGGGAAGCGCCCGGAAGTGCCGGCGGCCCTTCCCGTGCCGCGGGAGCGCCGAACCGATCGCGTCGCCGGCCGGATTGCTCTCGCGGTAGCCCTGGGCCACCGCCCACTTCATGATCGCGCCGATCCGCTGGCGCACCCTCCGGGCCGTCTCCGGCTTGCTCGACCAGATCGGCAGCAGGACATCCATCACGTCCGCCGTCGTGATCTCGTCCACTCCCTTCGCGCCCAACCTCGGCATCGCGTAGTCGCGAAGACTCGCCCTCCACTGGCCCTCGCTCTTCCCGCCGGGACGCCAGGACTGGCGGTGGATGGCGATCACCGTCTCGGCCGCTTCCTCGAACTTCGGCGAGGCGCGCCGGGCCAACCTCGGATCTTCGCCGGCGCGGGCGGTCCTGCGGTGCTCGAAGGCCTTCTGGCGGGCTTCGGCGAGCGTGACGTAGGGGTATCCGCCCAAGCCCAGATCCACCCGCTTTCCGCCGACGGTGCCGCGCCAAATCCACTGCTTGCTCCCCGAGGGGAGCACCCGTAGGATCAGGCCGTGCTGGTCCCCGTACTTGTCGGCGCCGGTTCGGCCGCTGTGGACTACGTTTCGGACGAACAGGCCGGTGAGGCCGTTGGCTGGTTTCGGTGTTTTCGCGGTCATTTCTTCGCTCGGAGTCGGACATGGCGTCCCACGGTACGTCCCACACTCGGTTCAAGAATACCCGGAACATCGCGGGACGTCAAGGGACGGCAGATGGTCCGTAACATTCTTTGGGGGAGGGAATTAAGGCACATTGCGGGACCGGCATAAATTGCACGGGATCGGCGGGGAGGCGGACACCCCCTCCGTTAAAGGTAGGGCGTAAGCCCACGTGGGTTCGAACCGAGCGACCGGAGGGAGCGAGCTCGAAATGTCCAGGTCTTGGAAGTTCTTTTGCGGGATCATCGTAGGCGTGGTGCTTTATTTGGTTTGGAACGGCCTGCAACCTGAGCATTGGAGCGAGTCCATCCCCCAGGAGTGCGCCGAGCAGGGGTTGAACACGGAGATCACGGTCGGCGATGGCCGGATCCAGTCTTGGGAGTGCGTGGCTCCCTGACCTGGACGGACCCGGACTTACCTCCACGCGAGTCGGGGGCGCCCCGCCTTCGTTCGAGCGAGCGCGCCACGGCCTCACGACCCTCCCGGTGGGCCGCCGACGCGACACGCTGTTGTTCGGCTCCCCATGTCAGGCCTTCGGGGTCACTGTATTATCTCCCCCCAACACGGGGTGAGGGGCGGAACGAAGTCGATTCCACGATTCCATGACGGGATCCTTCCGTCCCGAGACCGAACGAGAATGGCGGGAGGAGCATCCGCTTGATCCACACCGGTGCAACGAGGCGTGTCGTCATCACGGGCGTCGGGATGGTCACGCCCATCGGTCTCGATGTGGACTCCACCTGGGACGCGCTGCTCGGGGGCGTGAGCGGCGCGGGTCCGATCACCCTCTTTGACGCCTCCGACCAGGCCGTCCGCTTCGCCTGTGAGGTGAAGGACTTCGACCCGCTGCAGTATCTGGATCGGAAGGGAGCGCGCCGCGCGGACCGGTTCCTGCAGCTCGCCATTGCCGCGGGCTCCCAGGCCATGGAACAGGCCGGTTTTGGTGACGGGCTTGCCCACCTGCCTCCGGATCGGACGGGCGTCGTCGTCGGGGTCGCGGTCGGCGGGCTCCCGCTGCTGGAAGCGCAGCACCGGAAGCTCCTGTCGAAGGGACCGCGCTTCGTCTCCCCTCTGCTCATCCCGATGTTCATCCCGGACATGACGGTCGGACTCCTGTCCATCGTGTACGGGGCGCGCGGCCCGAACTACGCGACCGTGTCGGCCTGCGCTTCGAGCGGCCACTCGCTCGGACTCGCCTTCCGCTCGATCCGGAGGGGAGAGACGGATGTGATGATCGCCGGGGGCACGGAGTCCGCCATTACGCCGCTCGCGGTCGCCGGCTTCGCGTCGATGGGGTCGATGTCCACGCGCAACGACGACCCGGAGAAGGCTTGCCGCCCCTTCGACGCCCGGCGAGACGGTTTCGTGCTGGGGGAGGGCTCGGGGATGCTGATTCTCGAGGAACTGGAGCACGCGAGGGAGCGCGGCGCCCGGATTCTGGGGGAGATTGTCGGTTTCGGGCAGAGCGCGGACGCGTATCACATGACGGCTCCCGCTCCGGATGGCGTCGGCGCCCGGCTGGCCATGCAGCAGGCGATCGAAGACGCCGGCCTCGCGGTCGAGGACATCGGCTACATCAACGCGAACGGGACCGCGACGCCGGTCGGGGACGCCGCCGAGACGAAGGCGATCAAGGAAGTGCTGGGCGAACACGCGCGATCCACGGTCGTGGGCGCGACGAAGTCGATGACGGGTCACCCGCTGGGGGCTGCCGGGGCCATCGAGGCCGTGATCTCCATGCTGGTCTGCAGGCACAGCGTGATCCCTCCGACGATCAACTTTGAGGAGGCGGATCCGGAGTGCGATCTCGACTACGCCCACGGCGGCCCCATCAGGCGCCCCGTCCCGGTCGCCCTGTCGAACTCGTTTGCCTTCGGAGGGCACAACGCCTGTCTGGCAATCCGCCGCTGGAACGACGATCGGACGACGGTACGCGACTAATCGGTGCCGAAGATGCGGCCGTGGAGTTGGACGTTGTGCTCCGCGATGAGCTTCGGAACCTCGATGGCGTTCACGACGAGCCAGGTAAAGCTGCCGACGCCCCAGAGGATGGCGATCGCGTAGAAGGTCCACGCGCGCCGCACGAACGCATCGAAGCCGCCCGACACATCCCCCATCTCGGCCGACGCGAAACCCACGAAGAGCCAGAGCATGGCGCCGGCCATGACGACGGAGAACAGAAGCTGGGCCAGCATTTACCATCCCGTGCGGATCTGTTGTAACCATTGAAGTTACGGGATTCAGGCGTCGATTTCCCGCCGTTCGGTTCCCGCCGAGTCGATTTCAGCCCCGCGCCCTCCGGCGGCTCCGGATCGCCTGCCTGAGTTGGGCCTCGTCGGGCTGCTGATAACAGCGCAGCACCGTCTTGGCCGCCTTCCAGCCTCCGAGTTCGCAGAGCACCTTCAGCGGCAGGTCCATCAGGTCGCTGGCGAACTTCCGCCGCAGCGAATGCCAGCCTCTCCCTCGCTTCGGCTCCAGTCCCGCGAGCCGCTCCGCCCGCTTCCACCAGAAGCGGGTCTGCGGGAAGCCCACGCACTCCGAGGGATTCCGGGTCGCGGGCAACACCGGCGCGTCCGCGATCCCGTCGCTCATCGCCCGCGCCTCCTCCAAGGCGGCCAACGCCTCTTCGGTCAAGGGCGTCGTGTGCTCGTAGCCCGTCTTCTCGTGCTGCGCCCGCCAGCGAACGGTCTCGCCCTCGAAGTCCACATCGGACCACAGCAGATTGCGAACCGCGCCGATCCGGTGCCCGGTTTCGTGCGCGAGCACGAGCGCGGCGTGGAAGCGCCAGTCCAACCCCCGCGAGACCCCGAGCAGCGCCTGATACTCCTCTTCGGTGAGAACAACCCGGGTGGGGTTCTTCTCGACGGGCTTCCGGAGACCCTTCAGCGGGTTCCGGTCCAGCAGCAGGCGGCCGTGCTCGTCCCTCGACCTCGCGGCCCAGTTGAGCACCGCCATCAGGAACGTCAGGTCCGCTTCGATCATCCGGTTGCCCACGGGCTTGCCACTGGGGCCGACCTTGCCCGCGCGGCGCTCCCGGATGAATCGGTCCCAATCGCGCTGGGACAGGGTCTCCGGCCTTCGGTCCCTGCCGAAGAACTTGAGGAACATCGCCATCGCGGCTCTGTCCCGCTGCCAGGACTTCCGCCTCTTGGTGGGCGTCACCTCCTCACCGTAGATGTCAAAGAGCATCTCCAGGGTGAGCGGCTCCGGCTCGGCTTCCGCCTTGCCGTTCAGGTCCGGGGCGGCGAACCCGGCCGCGAACTCGTCCGCCTGCCGTTTCGCCCTCGCCCAATCGCGGTGCCCCAGCGACCGGGTGAGCCTTCGGCCGTTCTCGCGCCACTCCACCTGGAACAGGCCGGTTTTCGGGTCTGGAAACACCCTGACCCTGTTCCGGCCCCACTCGCCGGCGCCGTAGCTCCGGCGGCTTCGTTTCGTGCGTGCCATCGTTCGATTCCTCTCGTTCGATGGACTGCACGATC
>NZ_CANPVT010000028.1 GCF_947581735.1 Candidatus Palauibacter soopunensis | reverse complement strand
GTATCGTGATGGCGACATCCGGGCTCGCGGGCGGCGTGCAGATCGCGACCCGCGAGCCGTCGTCGAGCCGGGCGTCGAGGATGGGCCTCGCGGCCGGATCGAGCCCCAGCGGCCGGGCGATGTGGATGGCGGCCCGGTCGAGCCATTGGGACGTGAGGGCCGGGGCCTCGTGCGGCTCCAGCCGCCCGGCCCTCTCGACCCACACGTTGCCCGGGCCGTTGATCATGATCTCGGAGACCTCCGCGTCCTTCAGGAGCGCCTCCAGTCCCGGCAGGAACGGAGTGAGGTGGCCGATGCCGCTGGCGCGCTTCATATCCGGCCCTCCTCGCGGAGCCGCCAGTAGCGTTCGGTCTTCGGCAGGTAGTGGGGCTTCAGGTAGACGCGGGTGGCCGGGAGCGACTTGACGCCGTCGTAGGGCAGGCAGACGGCCTGGTAGTTGGCCAGCAGCGCGAACTGCCGGGGAGTGAACACGGGCTGAAGCGCCCGCCGAAACGACTTGCTCGCGCCCATCGTGCCGCGTCCGCCTCCGGCCCGGCCGGACAGCAGCGAGAACTCGGGCCTGCCCGTGGTCTCGGTGAACGTGTGGGAGGCCTGGGTCTTCATGACGGACCCGCACATCTCGGACGCGATCCGGGCCGACGACTCGTCGGAGAGCGACAGGAAGATCCGTGTGCGGAGCGTCTGGACGAGCGTGCGCCACGCCTCGCCCGAGGGCAGCACGGAGCGGAGCGACGAGATCGACTGCGTGGCGACGATGGGGATGCAGCGGCACTGCCGGGTCAGCGCGAACGCCTTCTCGTCGCCGGACGGGTCGTCTTGGCCCACGGTGGCAAACGCTTGGTACTCGTCGCAGATGAACACGGCGGGCCGCATGTACCGTCCGGGACGGCGGGCGGCTTCGGCCGGACGCCTGAGCAGCGCCTGCATCCACGCGTTCTTGAGCAGGACGCCGATGGCTCGCGCCAGCGCCGGGTTCGCGCCTGCGGGCATGTTGAGCGCCAGCACCTTGCCGCCCTCGATCAGGTCGGAGAGCGGCGGCAGCCTCCGGCGCAGCCCCGGCATGGGAAGTACATCCGCGCCGTCCCCGCCGGCTTCGTGGCTCCTGCCGGCGGCGGCACCGGGAGGCGGGGGACAGAACACGCCCGCGACATCCGGCTGGTCGAACAGCGACAGGAACACGCTGATCCCCTCGACGATCGAGGTGCGGAGCTTGGCGTCCAGCGCCATCCAGTCCTTCAGATACCAACGCGCGACCGCCTCGACCTGCTCGGCGTACTCGTTGCCCGCGCCGTCCCCGGCCGCCTCCGTCGTGTACGCAAGCTTCAGCCTCTTGAGGCGGGCTTCGAGTTTCGGATCCATGCGGCACGCCGACTGTTCCCTGCCGTGCACGGGCTCCCAGGCCCAGTCTTCGAGCGGCTCGATATGCGCGGCGAGGTCCTCGTTGGCGACAACGGCGCGCACCGGGCGCATGCCGTCCGCCACGTCCTGTGCCTCGCGGATCCTGTCCGCGAACAGCTTCGGGTCCACCGTGCAGCGGTAGACGTCCCGGAGCGTGACCCAGCCGCCCGGCAGTAGCCGGTGAACCTCGATGATCCACCGGACGAGGTTGGTGTACGCCTGCTGCCAAAACGGTTCGCGGGACTTGCCGAAGAGTTGGTTGATGAGGGACGCGACGGTGTAGGCGAGCGAGTAGGAGTCGAGCAGCGGATCGTCGAGCGGGTTCCACTGGAGCGAGCCGCCGAGCCCGACTTCGAGGTAGTCGCCGCCGCGCCCGGCGGCTTCGAGGATGCCGCGCACCTGATGGCAGAAGTCCCCCTTGACTTCGAGCACGAGCGCGCCCGCGCGGCGCTTGGCGTCGTCCGCCCGCCACGTGAGAAGTTGCTCGGCGAACGGATACATGCAGGCGGTGGTCTTGCCGGTCCCGACCGCCCCGACGACGAGCACGCCGGTGTAGAGTCCCTTCTCGGGGATGACGAGCCAGGAGGGCCGCTCGCTCTCCTCCGGGACGGTCGGATGGTGCAGTTCGCCGACCACGAGCGAGGGCGCGTCGTCGTCGGTGGAAGTGGGCCACGCCGGAAGCCTGCCCCGCGCGCGCCGCCTCGCGAGCGGCCGGAGCCAGACCCGCGACACCGACAGCGAGATGCTGCCCGCGAGCAGCACGGCGAACCCGGGCGCGAGGTAGTGCCAGGCGCGGAGGGCGGCGTGGATGCCCGGATCGTGCCAGGCGATCAGGTCGAGGTACGGGTTGCCGCCCGTGCCGGGGAACGGCGCGAGGAACGCGCGCGCGCCCGCCGCCGCCATAGCGACTCCGATGATGACCAGCGTCCAGGGCTTCATCGGTCCGACCCCCTTCCCGGAGGGACCGTTGCTGCGGGAGCGACCCGAAGGGGACGGGGGCGGGTGTTGTGAAAACACACCCGGCCCCGAACCCGTGGCAGGCCCTCGGACTGCCGGGTCGCTCCCGCCACGGCCTCTTCGGCCCGTCCGGCAGCGGGCGGGCGGGCCGCGAGGCCGCAAGACCCGGCCGCGCAAGCGGATGGACCGGGGGGCGCGTGTGAATCGCTGGAGGCCGAAAACGTGAATCGCACCCCCATGTCGTTTTCACGAGCCGGTGCGGCCGTAAGTCGCGCGCCGGTCATCGGTAACGAGCCCCGGCGAGGCGCACCGTCTGCCAGGCGGTGCCGCGATGGATCGACCCGCGCCCGCCTTGCCCGCGGATCTGTTTCGTCAGCGCGACGCTGCGCTTCATGGCGGCCTGGAGCCCGCCGAACTCTTCGAGGACCCGGACCGCGCCCTGAAGGATCGCGCGCTCGATCCGGGCGATCTCGTCGCGCATCCCGGCGTCCGCTTCGGCGGGAACGCCATCCTCCGCCCAGCCGCGCATGACCCGCTCGGCCCGGTCGATCTCCCGCGACCTGCGCCCGACGGCGACGACTTCGACGGATCGGCCCAGCCGCGTGAGCGCCCGCCACAGCCCCCGGTGCGCGTTGCCCCAGGACCGGAGCGCCGTCGAGGTGTCGTGGCCGGGGTCCACGTAGACGAACATCGCGCGGGCCGAGTCCAGCGCGACGGGCAGCTTGACGGGGAAGTGGCGGCGGGTGTTCCCGGCGGCGCCCCGGTAGACTCGAACGGGGAGGAGGGCGCGCTCGATTCCGAGCGCCTCGAACGCGGCGACCTTCTCGGCCTCGGTCGGCAGCCACGGCAGGTCCGCGTGCTCGATCACGTAGTCGAGCGAGAGCAGTCGGCGCATCAGCACCTCGTTCGAGGCGTCGCGCCGGTGCCGGACATGCTCGGCACCGAGCGCCCGGTAGACGCGGCGCGAGAAAATCCGGCACACCCGCCCGATGCCCCGGACGCCGGGCACGGTCTCCTCGGCGGCAAGGCCCCGGGCGATCAGGGCGTGCACGACGCGCCGCGCCTGTTCGGGGTGCGCGTCCAGG
The DNA here is from genome assembly GCF_947581735.1 of Candidatus Palauibacter soopunensis. Lineage (NCBI taxonomy): Bacteria > Pseudomonadati > Gemmatimonadota > Gemmatimonadia > Candidatus Palauibacterales > Candidatus Palauibacteraceae > Candidatus Palauibacter > Candidatus Palauibacter soopunensis. The sequence goes on along the minus strand of NZ_CANPVT010000028.1, from coordinate 6,661 downwards.
AACCGCATCGCCTGCGCGCGGGTGAACACGCCGCTGTGGAGGCACACCAGGGCGATCCAATCGGCATGGCGGCCCGTCCAGCCGAACTCCTTCAGCGCCTTCTCCCGGCCCTTCAGATGCGCGATCATCGGCCGTCCTCCGTGACCAGCGCCCGGTCGGCCTGGAGGTAGGTGACGAGGATGCCCATCGGGTTGTGGACGACGAGCTCCGGTGGAATGCTTTCGAGAAACTCGAACCGAAGCGTGAGCGTCCAGCGCTCGCGCCGGACCTCCCGCGCTCCGGTCAGGTGCACGAGATCGAAGTCGGCGGTCGCGCCGTGCGGCGGCTCGGGCGAGGGGTGGATGCGGAGCACGACGTTCTCGACCTGGGCTTCCGTCTCCGCCGTCCCGGCCGCCGTGGCGGCGACCTCGCCGCCGTCCCTCTGGAACGCGGCGTTGGCGAGTTCGGTCGAGAGGAACCGGAGGCTCCGGGTCCAGTGCTCCTCGACGGTCGCGCGGCGGCGCGAGTGGAAGTCGGCGACGAACCGGTTGAGGAAGTACTTGGTCGTGGGATCGAGCGGATCGGCCTGGGCGGTGGCGGCCTCGTAGGCGAGCGCCTCCGCGCGGCCGACCTCGTCCACCCGGATCACGATGGGCCTGGGCGGCTCCGCGCCCGCAAGCCGGAGCAGCACCACGACGCCGAGCACGCAGCTTGCTGCGAGCAGCACCACGATCCTCCGAAGTTTCCGGTTCGCCTGAACGGCCTCTCCCCAGATCTCGGCGTACTCGCGGCCAGCGTTCTTGTCTCTTTTCATCGGCTTCTCCTTGGGGTCTCAGACGGGTGGCTTGGCGGCGGCCGCGGGCGCGACCGCTCCCCCGGCTCCGCGCATGACGAGGGCGACGAACCCGGATCCTGCGTTGCCGGAGCCGGACACCAGCATGGCGGCGAGTTCGCCGACCTTGAGGCTGGCCATCAGGCCGCAGACGACGAGCGGGAGCAGGACGACGGCCCAGAGCCAGAGTTCCATCGGGTCGGAGGTGCCGGTGCCCATCAGCGCATCGGCGTAGGTCGTGATGTAGCCCATGCCGACGCCCATGAAGACCCTGAGCACGGCACCGGCCACGACGCCGTAGAGCGTGTAGACCATCAGGGTCCGGAACCATCCCCAGAACAGGAACGCGAGCGGCTCGAAGAGCAGGAACGCGATGAACACCGGACCCAGCAGGATCACGATGGCGATGGCGACCTGCGCCCAGATCACCTGCGCGTAGGTGATGCAGAACAGCAGCAGCAGGCAGACCACGAGCGACGCGCCCATCACCAGCGTGACGAGCGACGAGAAGATCACCGTGACGCCCGCCGTCACGATGGACAGCAGGTTGCCGGTGGACCACGCGGCGCTCAGGTGCGCGGAGTAGGCCTGCACGAGCGCCGTCATCTCGGTGTAGCCCGCCGACACCACGTCGGAGAGGAACAGGTTCTGGAGCCAGATCCCGCCCGACGCGATCATGGCCGGGAACGTGAGCCCGACGCCGGGGATCGGGACGACGTAGTAGTGGAGCAGCGTGCGGGGGATCGCGATCCCGAGCACGAGCTTGACGAGCGACCACGGCTGGAACGTGCCGCTGTAGGCGATCTTGAGCCCGGTCCAGGCGACCATGACGGCGGCGAGCCCGCCCCAAAGCTGGAGTCCGAGCGTATGCACGTCTGGCGCCGCGCCGCCGATCACGGTGTCGAGCACCACGTCCAGGAAGCTCTTGAAGTCCTGAAGCTGGTCGCCGGGGATCTGCGTCGGGACGTTCGGGTCGATGGACTGCGGGGGGAGTTGCATGGCCGTCGCGTCCTACCGGTAGAACGACGGGATTCGGAACAGGAGCCCGTCGCGGAGCGCGGCCCGGTTCAGCGAAGCCGCGTTTCGCATCGTCCGGGCAAGCGCGTTCGCCCGCGCCCGACCGTCATGCCAGCGCCCAAGCCATTCGAGGTGGGCGAGTTCGGCCTGCCTCGCCCGGTTTGCCTCCATTGCGGTCTGATGGGCGAGCACTTGGCCGAGCGCCGCGTTGATGCGGCCTTGGCTCAGCGCGGCCGCGACCTCGGCCTGCTGAAGGGCCGTGTTGGACAGGTTCCCATTCGCCGTGAGGCCTGCGAACGAGCTCTGCGCGCTCTCGATGGTTCCGGTGAGCGCCGCCGCCGCATCGAGAAGGGCGTAATCGAGCACCCGCTGCCGGTCGGCGGCCTCGCGGGTGCGCCGGTGGTCCTCCAGCGCGCGCGTCGCGGCTTCGGGCGGAAGGTTCGCAAACAGAGCCAGGATGTCGGCGTCCGTCACCCGGTCGGCGGTTCCGTAGGCGGTGCGCCAGAGTCCGGTGAACGAGCGTCCGTTGCCGAAGTCCCTGACGGCATCGACGGTCCCTCGGGCTGCGCCCGCGAAGTCGGACCGCCACGCGAGGCCGTCCCGCACCAGGCCGACGGGATCGGCGGCAAGGTCGGAGAACGGTCGGAGCAGGGCGTCGATCTCGCCCTTGGCGGCGCGCTCCATGTGGTCGAGCTGGTCTTCGAGTTCCGTAAGCTGGCGGGCCATCGACCGGATCTGGGTGACCTGGTGCGAGATCTGCGTGATCTGGTTCGCGATGATCGTGGCCCGCTGGAACCAGCTGGCGAAGTCGAACTGTGCGCTCGCGGGACGGGCGCCCGCGAGGAGCAGGATCGGGACGAGAGGAGCGGGGGCGAGGATGCGATGAAGCATGAAACAGTCCTTTCGTGTCAGCGGTGTTCGGCGTGGATGGGGGTTGGGATCAGGACATCGGACGTGAGCCAGATGCGGAGCCGGTGGCCTGCGCGGATCGTGATCTCGGGCATCCGGTTGAGGAACCGGTCGAGCACCGAGGTGGCGCTGTTGCCGAGCCCCTGGCCGACGCCTGCCTGGAGCCCGTAGGGCGAGGCCCCGGCCAGCGTGAGCCCGCTCAGGGCGCCGACGGCCCCGGCCGCGGCGAACGTCGAGAAGTAGTGGCGGTTGACCCGGTCCCGAAGCGCGCCTTCGCCCGCTTGGTTGAGGCCCGCGAACTCCAGGTCGATCCAGCCGCCATCGGGCAGCAGCAGCCGGTGGAACGCGACGGCGAGACGGCTCTGGTCCCGGTGATGAACCGCTTGGGCGGTCCCGACGACGCGCGCGCCGCGCGGGATCAGCACCCGCTGGCGGTCGGCCGAATGGAACGGCACCGACACCATCGCGAGCACCGGGCCGGGGAAGTCGCCCGAGAGTTGCGTCAGGAGCACCGCTTCGAGAAACGAGCCCTCGCGGATGCGCTCCCAGCCCGGCGGGTCATCCTGCCGAACAACGCGTCCGGGCTCCGCCGTGCCGGACGTTCGGGGCGGGGTTTTCGATGCAACTCCGGGGGAAGCGGGAAACGCCCGTCCGGCCAGCCCGGCCGCCCACTCGTTTTCGAAGACGGCGACCGACCGCTCCAAAGAAGCAAGTGTGGCGTCGAGCGCGGCCTCGGGCGGTTCCGGTGCCGCCGGGGAAGCTCCCACGCCACCGCGCACACCGCCCGGATCGCGGTACGTCCGGGCGACCGGAGAAGAGCGGAGCGAGCGCGTTCGCCGCTCGATCTCTTCAAGACGTAGCGCCTCTCGAAGTTCCCACTCGGCCTGGCCCATACCGATGCCGACGGCACCGCGAGGCGCGTCCCGTGTCTCGACTTCGACCGGATGCTCGGCGGCGGCATCCCGCCGGCCCTCCAGGCCGGTACGGGCCTCGTTGGCCGCCGCCTGCTGGGCCTGGCGCTCGGCCTCCGCGCGCAGCCGCCCCTGAAGCGCCCGGCCCACGCGGTCGTCCACCGCTCGCGGCTCCGGTGCGGTGCCGGTGGCCATCGGGTCCGCCTGGGGACCCGTCAGCGACCAAGAGAACAGCATCCCGGCGACCAGCACCGCGATCAGCGCAATCCCGGCCTTGGTGACGATGCCGCCCGGAAGCGCGCCCTTCGGCGGCTTCACCAACTGCTTCCAGCGGCTCATCGGTTCTCCTCCCCCGGCTCGAACCGCCACCGAAGCCGCCTGTCGCCGATCTGGAGCCATCCGTCGTCCAGGACATGACGGGCGACGTAGAGGCCGTCGCCCGAGAGGTCGAACGCGACCAGCGCCGGTTCGCCGTCCTTGAGTTCGTACAGCGCGGGCGCCTCCTGCGCGCGCGACCGGATGTAGGTGAACCGCCCGTCGTGCCACATCGCCTCGACCAGGAACGGCCGCTTCAACGCCTCCGAGTCCAGCCGGTACTCGAACCGGAGACGTCCCGGATACCCGGCGCGGAACGCCTCGATCTCCGCCCGGGCCTGCCGCCCGGCTTCGATGATCCCGGCCTCGGCCTCCACCCGAGCCCTGCGGGCGGCCTCCGCCGCCTCGGCGGCCATCCGCCGGTAGGCCACCACCTCGCTCCGGGCGACGAACCCGGGAGCGCCCGCGACACCGTCCGGCGACTCCGCGCCCGGATCGACCCGGACAACGAGGTGTGGCGGCTTCTCGCCGTGCTCCGAGACCAGAAACGAATAGATGCGGCCCGACTCGCAAACGAGCGCGACGTTCGTCTCCCCGTCCTCGGCCAGCGGCTTCAGGTACGCGACGTTCGCCGCGCCCGTCAGGTGCCAGTACTCCGAGTCGCCGACCACGAAGTCGAGGATCCGCTCCCCGGCCGGAAGGACGATTAAGGTTGTGTGGCGCACGCGCGCGCGTAGGCGGGGGATCAGTTCGTCGCCTTCTCCGCCCACCGGCACGCGGAGGAAGGCGGCGTCTTCTTGGGGCTGCTGCGCGGCGGCATCGGCAGGAACCGCAGCCAGCAGCAGCGTCAACACGACAACGGCGAGCCCGAGCAGGATCGCCAAGGTTGGAGTTTTCATGGTGTCACGTCCTTTCGGTTCGTTGGTTGGGGTGTGTTGGGCCGGGTCAGCACTTCGAGTGCCCGGACCAGCCCGTGCTTCGCCACCGCCTCGGCGCGCTTCTCGGCGTCCAGCGGCGACGACGTGTAGAGCCAGTAGCTCTGAGGATCGACTTCGAGCCGGAGCACCGCCGCCTCGTCCGGGCGGCGGAGATACAGTTCGCGCTTCGGTGTGAGTTCCCGGACCCGCGACACCTCCGACTCGTTCAGCCGAAAGAGCGTCCCGACCTCCTCCGGCAACTCGGGGTTGGCGAGGAACAGCTTGGTCGGCACCGACTCCAGCAGCGCCGATGCGCCGGGCGTCCCGGTCACGTCCACCGCCGACTGCGTGGCGAGCACCAGCGCCGCGTTCTTCTTCCGCCACGTCTTCGCCGCCTCGGCCAGATACGCGAGCACCGCCGGATCGGCCAGATAGCGCCACGCCTCGTCCACCACCATCAGCTTGAGACGGGCGGCTTCGGCCGGGTCCTCGATCTCCAGCCTCATGCGCTCCAGCAGGTACGACAGCGCCGCCTCGCACAGATCCGCGTGCTCGGCCGCGCCCGCTAGGTCGATCACCTGCCAGTCCCGGAACTCCAGGTCGGCCGTCCCGCCCGGCGCGTTGTCGAAGTAGCGGCCCCACGCCCCGTCGCCGGTCCAGCGGCTCAGAGCGGGCCACATCGCCGACGGGAGCGAACCCGCCAGCACGCCGAGGGTCCTGCGGTCCCGGTCGAACGCATACAGGTCCTCGACCCGTGCCCTGATCTCGCTCGTGTCCGCCCCGCCCGGCTCGTAGCCGCCGAGGCGAAGCAGACGCTGGACCCAGCCGGTCAGGAACTGGAACGTGCGCGTGGTGGGCGGCAGCGCGAACGGCTGAAGTCTGAGGCCGGACTCCGTCTCGCCCGGCGTCAGCTCCAGGTAGGAGCCGCCGAGGAACCGGGTCAGCCAGCGGTAGGAGCCGCCCAGGTCCAGAATCAGCACCCGGGGACCGTACTTCAGCGCCTCGACCAGGAGGAAGTTGAGCGTGAAGCTCTTGCCCGAGCCCGTCGCGCCCAGGATCAGCGTGTGGCCCACGTCGCCCGCGAACAGGTCGTAGTGGTACGCGGTGCGCCACGGGGTCTCCAGCACCGCCAGCGACTCGCGGCGGAGATGGCTGCTGCGCGCCGAACCCCTCGGCGGTCCGAACACGGGCGCGAGGCATGCGGCCAGTCCGGCCGACACCACGACGCTCCGCACCTGCCGCCTGCGCGGCTGGGCCGGGAGCCGCGAGAACCAGACCGGGAGTTGGCCGAAGCCCTCCCGGACCACCTTCGCGTCATGCGCGGCGAAGAGGCGGCGCACGTCGCCGTCCAGCCGCTCGATCTCGTCCAGTTCGCCGTGGAGTGCCACGGTGAGCGACGCCTCGCCGTAGGCCACGCCGTCCGCTTCGAGTTCGACAAGCGCACTTCCAAGCCGGTCCGATTCCGCCGCAGCCGCCGAATCGACCATCGCCGACGCCGTGCCCTCGGTCTCGCGCATGTGCGCCATCATCGAGTAGCGGCGCGAGAAGTAATGGCGCTGCGCGCCCCGGATCCGCCGCCGCGCCTTCTCGACCGTCCACGGCCGCCATTCGAGCGAGACCGTCAGCACCGCGTCCAGGCAGTACAGGTCCTTGAGCAGGTTCGCGTGCGCCTGGCCGGGCGGCGACAGTAGCGAATACAGGATCACCGGCTCGCCGTCGAGACGGAGGTGGCTGCGCTCGGCTTCGAGTTCCGAGAGCGCGAGCCGCCAGTTCATGCCGCT